>JAAFHI010000352.1 GCA_013298335.1 Actinomycetota bacterium | reverse complement strand
GGCGGTTCGCGCCGTCGAAGACCGACAGCGGCCCCGAAACGTCGAGAATCTCCGATTCCCCCATCGCGACGAGGGCAATCGAGCGGACACCGGTTGAAACGTGGGACACATCAGGCATGCCGCGATGCTAGACAGCCGCCCGCAACGGCACAATGACGTTTATCGCAGGATTTCTGCCATCTGTGTAATCCGTGAAATCTGTGGCCATTTTTTAGCCACGGATTACACGGATTACACAGATTTTGAATACAGTGGAGAAAAACCGACCGATGGGAAAGAACCGATGAACCTCGATCTTCTTCTTCGCACCATCTCCGCGCCGTCATCCGAATGGTACGACCGCGCCGCCGCCCGCCAGCACGAACTCGTCAAACCGCGCGGCAGTCTCGGCAGACTTGAAACGCTCTCGATTCAGATCGCCGCGATTCAGGAAACCGAGCGTCCGACGACCTCGCCGCGCGCGGTGGTGGTGTTTTGCGCCGATCACGGCATCTGCGCCGAGGGCGTCAACGCCTATCCGGCGGACATCACCTGGATGCACACGTTCAATTTTCTGCGCGGCGGAGCGGCGGTGAACCTGCTGGCGACCATCGCCGACGCCGAACTGACCGTCGTGGATGTCGGCGTCGCGCGCGAGTTCGAAGACGCGCCGGGCCTCGTCAACCGCAAAATTCGCCTCGGTACGCGCAATTTCGCCGTCGAACCCGCGCTAACCCGCGATGAAGTGCTCCAGGCCGTGGCGGTCGGCGTCGAAACCGTCGAAACGCTTGCTGAAAAAGGGGTTCGCGTGATCGCCATCGGCGAAATGGGCATCGGAAACACGACCCCGGCGGCGGCCATCACGGCGGTTCTGACCGGTGAAAGCGTTGCCGCCGTGACTGGCGCGGGCAGTGGACTCGACGACGCGGGCATCCTGAAGAAGGCCGGCGTCATCGCACGCGCACTCGAACAGCATCAACCGAATCCGTCCGACCCGCTCGACATCCTCGAAAAAGTCGGCGGACTTGAAATCGCCGCAATGTGCGGAGCGTTCCTCGCCTGCGCTTCAAAACGGGTCGTCGCCGTCGCCGATGGGTACATTTCGACCGTGGCCGCCGCGCTCGCCATCCGCCTCGCGCCCGCCGTGACGGAATACATCGTTTTCGCCCATCTTTCCGGCGAGGGCGGTCATCGCGTATTGTGTGATTCATTCGGATTCGAACCGCTGCTCGATCTCGGCCTCCGCCTCGGCGAAACCAGCGGCGCCGCGTTGGCGCTCCCACTGCTCGACGCCGCGTGCCGGACATTGGCGGAGATGAAGACGTTCACCGAAATGAGTAGTTAGCAGTCAGCAGTTAGTAGTTAGCCAGAAAGCAGACTCTCGTTAAGTTATAGAAAAAGCGGGCATTGCTGGCACGAACAGCTTTGGCCCAGGAATTGCTTCACGAAAACCGAGGCTTTTGAAAAGTCTACTGGTTCAACGAAAAGGAGCATTTCTCATGCGTATTCGATCTTATAAAGACCTGATTGCCTGGCAAAAAGCGATTGATTTGACGATTGCCATTTATGGCGCGACGAAAAACTTCCCCAGAGAGGAAACGTTCGGTCTCGCTTCACAACTCCGTCGAGCGGCCATATCGATACCATCCAATATCGCCGAAGGGCACTCACGAAACTCAACGAGAGAATTTGCTCACTTTCTGACGATTGCTGTCGGTTCGCTGAATGAAGCTGAGACGCAACTTCTCATCGCTCAAAAACTTGGCTACATCAACGCTGATACTGTTGATATTCTTTTTCATCATTCCACCGAGATGAGTAAAATCCTTCACGGTCTCGCCGCCTCCCTCAAATAGAGCTAACTGCTAACTGCTGACCACTAACTGCTCCATGGACGCACAGCCCAGTTTCAACCTTCAATCGCTCGTCGGGCAGACGCTCGACGGCAAGGTACTGCTCGAAGCCGTCCTCGGGCAGGGCGGCATGGGCGCGGTTTATCGCGGGAAGCACCTGCTCCTCGAACGTCCGGTGGCGGTGAAGATTCTCCGGCCTGAAATCGTCGCGGTGGACGGCGTGATGGACCGTTTTTTCCGCGAAGCCCGGATGGCGGCGGCGATTGACCACCCGAATATCGTGACGGTCTACGATTTCGGTACGCTCACGGGCGGCGGGGCCTACCTCATTCTGGAACTTATCGAGGGCGTTTCCCTCCGCGCGCTGCTTCAGGAAAAGATCGTGGTCGAGCCGGGGCTGGCCTTTGCGGTATTTCGCGAAATCTGCGCGGCGGTCGAGACGGCGCACCGGAAAGACATCATTCACCGCGATCTGAAACCGGAAAACATCATGCTCAAGCGGCTCGACGACGGGGGCGTGATGGTGAAAGTGCTCGATTTCGGGCTGGCGAAGGTGGTCGAGGCGGCGGAAACCGCGTCGAGCATCACCAAAACCGGGGAAATTCTCGGAACGCCGGTCTACATGTCGCCGGAGCACTGCGACGGGGCCGAACTCGACGCGCGGTCGGATGTCTACGGTCTGGGAATCATCCTGTATGAACTGCTCACGTCCCAGCCGCCGTTTCGGGGTCGAATCGCGAGCGTGCTGACGGCGCACATGCAGAAACCGCCGATGCCGATGCGGGAGATGAACCCGCAACTCCCTGAAGCCATTGATGAAGTAGTACTTTCCGCACTGGAAAAGAGCCCGGGAGATCGCCCGGCTTCGGCGAAGGAGTTCTGGGAACGCCTGGAAGCCGCCTACACGGGGGCGTTCGGTGAGAAACCGCCGCCGGAAATCACCTACGACATTCCAGTTCGTGCCCCGGAACCAGTGGCCCACACCACGCTCAGGGACCATGAGGCTTCGACCAAAGGCGAGCCGGGCGGCACGATGGGCGGGAAGCACTCGACCATGCGGGAAAGCGGGACGATGATCGGAGCGTCGGTGCCGCCCGCGGCCTTTTCAAGCGAAACCCGGACGAATCTGCCTTCCGAAAAGGTCCCGATGACCGATCCGGTGAACAGGCCGAACCGCCGCCGTCCGATTCTCGCGGCGGGCATCGCGGGAGGAATTCTCTTTCTGACGGTGACGGGCCTCGCGGTCATGTCGTGGCGAAAACCGGCGGTGGTGGCCCAGCCTGCGCCGACCACCACCACGCCGCCGCCGATTGCGACACCCGACCCCGCGCCGCCGGTCAATCAAGGAACGCCCGACCCGAAGACGGAACCCGCTCCGAAAGAAGGAGATACGGCGAAAGGAACGACCCCGCCGCGCCCGGCGAATCGTCCGGCGAAGGCGGAAAAGAAAAAGGACGGCAACGTTTTCAAAAAGATGGGCCGGTTTTTCGGCATCGGCGGCGACAAGAAAGACAAGAAAAAGAACCGGTAACGGCACCTTGCTTGACGAATCCTGACGCGCCTTCGTAAAACCTTCGTCCCGGAATCGACGTCTGAAAACAGCAGTCAGCAGTCAGCAGTCAGCAGTCAGCAGTCAGCAGTCAGCAGTCAGCAGTCAGCAGTCAGCAGTCAGCAAAAGAGCGTAAGCTCGGCGGCAAGGTAGTCAAGTCCAATACTGACTACTAACTACTGACTACTCACTACTCCAAGGAATGCCCCCATGTCCGCGAACCCCATCGGAATCACGCTCGAAGGCAAATACCGCATCGAATCGAAGATCGGCGCGGGCGGCTTCGGCACGGTCTATCGCGCCTTTCATCTCGGTCTCGGCCAGCCGGTGGCCGTCAAACTGCTCAACGCGGGTCTCGACCATGCGACCGAAGAGGATATTGCCCGGTTCCGGCAGGAAGCGGCCTCGGCGTTCCGGCTGAAGCATCCGAACGCGGTCACGGTTTACGATTTCGGGGTCACGGCGGAGGGCATCGCCTATCTGGTGATGGAATTGCTGGAGGGAAGACCGCTTTCGCAGGAGTTGTATCACGGCGGGGCCATGACGCCGGTGCGGGCGGCGGAAATCCTGATTCCGGTGTGCGGCGTACTGGCCGAGGCCCACACCGAGGGCATCATCCACCGCGACATCAAGCCGGACAACATCTTTCTGAATCTGGGAAAACGCGGCGAAGTCGTCAAGGTGGTGGATTTCGGCATCGCCAAGCTGGTCGACACGGCGGCGACCTCGGGGCGCGGCGCAAGCACCGGACTGGTCGGCACGCCCGCCTACATGGCCCCGGAACGCCTTCAGAATCTGGCCTATGACGGGCGGGCGGACGTCTACAGCGTCGGCATCATGCTCTATCAGATGCTCGCCGGGCGGGTGCCGTTCAGGACGACCGACCCGAGCAACGTCGCGGCGGTGATTCTGATGCACGTCACCAACCAGCCGCCGCCCTTTGCCGAACTCGGCGTCGCCGTCCCGGCCAACATCGAAGGCATCGTCCGCGCGGCGCTCGAAAAGAACCCGGCCAACCGCCCGACGGCGAGCGAGTTTGCCCGGATGCTCTCGGAAGCGACCGGCGTCGTGATTCCGAGTCTCTCTTCATCGTCGTTCCCGGTGGCGATGCCGGTTTCCCAAACGGTGACCGCCCTTTCGCCGTCAATGTCGGAAATTCCGACCCGCCTGAGCGACGACGGCCAGCGCGCCTCGGCGTTGCTTCCCTCCACGGAAGCCGTCCCGACCGATGACCGGGCGGAAACGCACACGGTCCCCCTCGTGGAACCGGCGACGCCCCGCGAGGGCTCGACCGGCACCCGGATGCTCGGCAGCAACACGGCTGACCGTTCGATGCCGATGAACCCGCCGTCTTCCAGAGCGAAAACCTACGCAGCGGGGGCGCTCGGCGCGGTCCTTCTGCTCGGCGGCGGCCTGTTCGCCGCCATGAAGATGCGGGAACAGCCGGCGGCCACGCCACCAGCGGCTCAAACGCCAGCCGCAAGCACCGGCGCAACGACCGCCGCGCCGGTCGAACCCGCCTCGCAGGTTTCGACCGGCGCGGCGGTCGTTGCACCG
>JAAFHI010000145.1 GCA_013298335.1 Actinomycetota bacterium | reverse complement strand
GATGAAATCCGACGGGCCGGAGCGCGCCAATGCCTACCAGCAGGCCGAGGAATGGTACGGCAGGGCCGTCGAAATCAACCCGAACCGCGAAACGGCCTACCGCTACTGGGCCACGGTCCTGTTCGAGACGAATCGTCCGGAGGAAGCCAAAGCGAAGGTCGTGGAAGCGTTCATCAGCGAACCCTACAGCCGCCTTTCACCGGAAGGTCTGGTCCGCTGGGCCCAAACGACCCGTACCAAAATCGGCCACCCGAATCTCGGTCAGCCGAAAAGCGATGTCCAGCCCGGTCAGGGCAAGGACGGCAAGCCGCAGGTCAACATCAATCTCGATCCGGGAATGCTCGGCGGCAAGGACGGTCGGTCGGCCTGGATCGGCTTCGACATCAGCCGCGCGGTCTACATTTCCGAGCACTTCAAAAAAGACCACCCGCAGGAAAAGGAATATCGCCACAGCCTGAAGGAAGACGTGTTTGCCTACCAGAGCGTGCTGAGAATCCTCAAGGAGCAGTTGAAAAAGGGCGACGTGAAGGAGGCGGACCTCAACCCCGGCCTGCGTACCCTGATGGAACTCGACAAGGCGGGTTTGCTGGAAGCCTACATTCTGCTGGCGCGACCGGATCGGGGCATCGCGCAGGACTTCCCGGACTATTTGCAGACCTCGCGTGATAAGCTCCGGCAGTACGTCCTGCAATTCGTGATTCAGAAGAAGTAAGGCCAGCCATGTCAGTTCACACCGCGGAAGACATCATTTCACTCACCATTGAAAGCGAGGCGGTCGGGAAACGCATCGACGCCTTTCTCGCCACCCGGACCGGTGTCAGCCGCACGCGCCTGCAACGGGCCATCGAAGACGGCGACGTGACCGTCAACGGACAGGTCGTCCGCTCGAACTACAAACTGCGTGACCGGGACGAACTCGACGTCGAGCTTCCGGCCCCGGTCGCGACCACGCTCGTCCCGCAGGACCTTCCGCTCACGATCCTTCACGAAGACGCCGCCGTGCTGGTGCTCGACAAGCCCGCCGGGCTGGTCGTCCACCCGGCGGCGGGCATCGCCGACGGCACCCTCGCCAACGCCCTTGCCTTCCATCTTTCCGGCGACGGACCGGGCGAGACGCTGCGTCCGGGGCTCGTCCATCGGCTCGACCGCGATACGTCGGGCGTCATGGTGGTTGCGAAAAACGATGCCGCGCTCGAACATCTGGCCGATCAGTTCCGCGCGCGAACCGTCGAAAAGCATTATCTGGCGCTGGTTTACGGTCGTGTCGCGAAGGAATCCGGGACCATCGACGCCCCCCTCGGGCGCGACCGCAAGAACCGGCTGAAGATGTGCGTCGCCGACGACGGCAGGCCGTCGCTCTCGCTGTACCGGGTGGTCCGCCGCCTCGATGAGTTCACCCTGCTCGACGTCGAAATCAAAACCGGACGCACCCACCAGATTCGCGTCCACTGCGCCCACATCGGGCATCCGGTGGTGGCCGATTCGATCTACGGCGAAGGCCGGGTCAACTCGATTCGGCATACCGAACACCGCCGGGGCGTCGCCGGTCTCGGACGCCAGTTCCTCCACGCCGCCTCGCTCGCCTTCACCCATCCGGTGAGCGGCGAACGGCTCCGGTTCGAGTCGCCACTGCCGCCCGCGCTGGAGGAACTCCTCCAGAAGCTGTGAACTGAAAATCGTCGGTTGAGGTTCGACCGGAAAATTGCTAGGTTTTGCCACCTTTTTCCGTGAAAACCGGGTTTTATCGGAAAATCGGACCTCACTTCGGCCCCGCGAACGTCATTTCCGAACGATGCCCTTTTCGATTCTCTTCCAATCCGCCGGCGACGGCTCGCCGGAATCCGTCGAATACGTCCGGCAGGGACTGATCGAACAGCTCCGGATTCCCGCTGAAACCGTCAGCCAGATGCTGGACCACGCCCCGCTGGTGGTGAAACGCGGGCTGACCGAGGAACAGGCCAAAGCCTTCGGGCGGGCACTCGAATCGGTCGGGGCCGTCATTCGCATCCTGCCGCCCGAAGCCAGTCCGGAAATGCATCAAACTGGCCAGCCGGAACCGGTCGCGGAAGACACCGACACCGACTGGTGGCACTGGCTGAACGTTTTTTCCCCGCCCTTCGCGCCCGAACTGCGCGGCGTTTCGCCCATGAGCGCCACCGGGGTGTTTCTCAACGGCGACACCATGACGCTCGGCCATCCGCTGATCGCCGGAACCGCCTTTACCGACATTCTGCTGGCGACGGTTTTCCGGACCAACGCCGACCGCTGGTTTCTGGACCTCTATTGCCGAAACCAGGCGCGTCCGGCGCGGATCGACGCCGACGTGGTCAACTACGAATCCTTCGGCATTCCCGCCGGGTCCGACCGCTCGGAAGCGGTGCTCCATCTCGTCTGTTTTCTGATTCAGAAATCCCCGGAAACGGCGATCGATCTGGCGACCTTCCGGTTTCTGCGCGATCCGCACGGCATCAGGACCCTGCCGAACGAACGCGCGGCGGATGCCTACGTGGCCCGGCTGACCGCCGACATCCTGACGCCCGAAACGCGGCGCCAGCACCAGTACCTGATGAGCGGTTCGGAAGCTGAACTGTACCGCGAGGCGAATGATCCCTGGTCCGGCGCCGGTCCCCCAAGTCTTCCGCCCGGCGTCGAGCCGGGAACGCCGATCTATCCGCCGCCGGGTGTTCAAACCTACCAGCAACCACCCGCGCCCCCGATGTACGGCGGGACTTCCGGCAATTTCACCCCACCGCCCGTTCAAGGCCCGTATTACCCACCGCCGCCGGGCACGCAGACGTACCAGCAACCGCCCGTCCCCCCGATGTACGGTGGGACTTCCGGCAATTTCACCCCGCCGCCCGTTCAAGGCTCGTATTACCCGCCGCCGCCGGGCACGCAGACGTACCAGCAACCGCCCGCGCCCCCGATGTACGGTGGGACCTCCGGCACCTACGCCCCACCACCCGTTCAAATGCCGGTCTATCCGCCGCCGCCGGGCGCGCAGACGTACCAGCCACCCCCGCCGATGTACGCAACCGGCGGTGAATTCGCGGCCCCTCCGGTTCAAAAAGAGGCCTATCCCCCGCCGCTTCCGGGATTTGTCCCGCCGCCGCTTTCAGGTCCCCCTCCGCGGGAGAACTACTGGTCAAACACCGGCGATACCTGGAATGTCCTCCCGCGGGTCTGCATCTGGATGGTCATCTTTTTCGACGGCCTGTTTCTGCTCATGGAAATGGCCTACGTTGGAAAAGTGTCGGCTGGGGGCCTCATCATTCTCAGCCGTCTGGCGTCCATCGGCCTGTACGTCACGAGCAACCTCCTCATTTCACAGCAGGATCGCAAAGCCGGTCTTTTTTATCTGGCGGGCCTGTTTCTGGATATCATTTCCTTCTCCCTGGGCGGATCGTTCCTCCCGCTGCTTCCCGCCGGCGTCTTCTCCACCTTCGTCTTTTTCTGGGTCTTCCGGGAATCCATGGAATGACGGTTCGGGTCGCGTCGAGTACGATTTCGGGCTATCATCCGCGATTTCGCGGGCCGATACCTTTCTCCGGCACGGCCCCGACCACCGTCATCCTTACTCTTCGAGGTCTTTTTTCATGGCAGACAACGCATTGCCGAAAGTCAAAATCGGCGTCATCGGAGGCAGCGGCCTCTATCAGATGGACGGACTCGAAAACGTCCGGGAAATCACGGTTGAAACGCCCTTCGGCCACCCGTCGGACGCCTTCATCGTCGGCACGCTCGATGGCGTCCAGGTCGCCTTCCTCGCCCGCCACGGTCGCGGACACCGCCTCATGCCGACCGAACTCCCCTTCCGGGCCAACATCTACGCGCTGAAAATGCTCGGTGTCGAATTCATCGTCTCGGTGTCGGCGGTCGGTTCGCTGAAAGAGGAACACAAGCCGCTCGACGTCGTGATACCCGATCAATTCTTCGATCGCACCCGCGCCCGCGCCCAGGAATCCACCTTTTTCGGCGACGGGATCGTCGGCCACGTCACGTTCGCCGATCCGGTGTGCAAATATCTCTCGGACATCATCGAGGAAGCCGGCAAGGAACTCGGCGACGTCGAAATCCACCGGGGCGGCACCTACCTCTGCATGGAAGGCCCGGCGTTTTCGACCCGCGCGGAATCGAACGTCTACCGCTCGTGGGGCATGGACATCATCGGAATGACCAACCTTCAGGAAGCCAAACTCGCCCGCGAAGCCGAAATGAGCTATGCCACACTCGCGATGGTGACCGACTACGACTGCTGGCACGAAGCCCACGACGCCGTCACCATCGACATGGTCATCGGCTACCTGAACCGCAACGTTTCCGTGGCCCAACGCATCATCCTCAATGCCGTCAAGCGTTTGGCGGCGGGTGAACTGACCTCGCCGTTCGACGGCGCGCTCAAGCATGCCGTCATGACCCGCCCCGATCTCGTCTTTCCCGACACCCGGCGGCGGCTGGCCGCCATCATCGGCAAATACCTGCCGGTGGAAGACGAATAAGACCAAGGATGAAGGATGAGGGATGAAGGATGAAAAAGAAGTTTTGAATGATGAGTTATAAATTATGAGCGTTCCAAAGGCATCTCGGTGCCCAATCACGACCTTCTCACTGAAAACTCATAACTCATAACTCATAACTCCGTTTTCATCCTTCATCCTTGATCCTTCATCCTTTCCCAAAGGTGATTCACATGGCTCCTTTATCCCTGGTACTGGCCTCCTTCATTCTCATTCAGACGCCACAGACCCCGCAAAATCCCCAACTGCCGTCAGGACCGCCGGAATCGCCGAACCCGGATCCTCACAACACACGGGTCGTTCGTCCGCGCGGAATTCCGATTCCGCTCCCGAGCTTCGGGAAAAGCAACGACGGCCAGGATGGGCAGGACGAGCGCGAACTCGGCACCCGCGACCCGGCGCTCGAAAAACGGGCCGAAAAGAACATCGAGATCGCCCAGTTCTATATGAAACAGAAGAACTTCAAGGCGTCCATCAACCGGTTGAGCGAAATCTACGAAGTCTATCCCCAATACACCCACTTCGACCGGGTCCTGCTGCTCCTCGGACGCTGTCACATCGGCCAGACCAGGGTCCTGACGGAAGAAGCCAAACAACTGTCCGGCCAGAAACAGGACGACAAGGCCAAAATCAAGCAGGAAGAAGCCGCCGCCAGCACCGCCGAGGCCAAAAAGTACCTTCAGGAACTGATCGCCAATTTCGCCGACACCGACGCCGCGAAGGACGCGAAGAAGGAACTTGAGAAACTGAAGTAGGAAAAAGGTTTCGGGTGTCGGGTTTCGGGTTTCAGGTTCAAACCGGTAAATCCAGTGGGGTCAGTAGAATGTGTTCGGACCTGAAACACGACACCCGAAACCCGATAAATCCAGTGGGGTCAGTAGAATGTGTTCGGACCTGAAACCCGACACCCGAAACCCGACACCTTTTCCTCAACTGGTTTGAACCTGAAACCAGAAACCCGACACCTTCCCCTCGGCCACTGACTACTCTGCCCGCTGGGCGCTGCCTGTGGTATCTTCGCCCTTCTCCGTTCACTTTCATTGTAAGGAATCAAGGTACGCGTGCTCGAACTTCAGAGTGTCACCCCGACCGCCGGCGTTCCCGGCGGCTATGTCCTCATCACCTGCGCCGGTTTCGATGCCTCGAATTACACCGACGGGCAGGTGCTTTTCGGCGATAGCGCCGGACGCATCGTCAGCGCCTCGGCCACCCGCGTGGTCGTCGCAGTCCCCGAAGACCTTACAAACAAGGAACTTACGGCGGGAATCCGGCTGCTTTCGGGCGGGCGGGCGAGCAACCTCGTGCCCTTCTCGGTGGCGGAACTGCTGGCCGACAACCTGCACCCGGTCGCCAGTCCGGCGGTCGATCCCGAAAACGGGACCATCTACACCACGCTTTCCGGCGGTCGCGGCAAGAAAGTCGACGTTGCCGTCTGGCGCATCGGGCCGGAAGGCAAGGCCGTCCCGTTTGTGGACGACCTGATGAACCCGACCGGACTGGCGTTCGACCGCGACGGCGTGCTGTTCATCACCAGCCGCCACGACGGCACCGTTTACCGCGTGACCCCGTTCCGCGAAGCCGAACCCTTCGCCCGGAATCTCGGCGTCGCAACCGGCATCGCCATCGACCGGAAAGGCACGATGTACGTCGGGGATCGCCAGGGCACCATCTACCGGATCGACCGGCTCGGCAGCGCGGTCAAGTTCGCGGAAATCGAGCCGAGCCTCGCGGCGTACCACCTCGCGCTCGGTCCCGACGGCAATCTCTACGTCACCGCGCCGACCCCGGCGGGAAGCCGCGAATCCATCCACCGGATTACGCCCCTCGGCAAGGTTTCGACCTTTTTCCGCGGCCTCGGTCGCCCGCAGGGGCTCGCCTTCGACCCGGAGGGTGCGTGCTATGTCTGCGCCAGCATCGACGGACTGCGCGGCGTGGTCAGAATTTCTCCCGAAGGCGACGACGCCCGGCTGTTCATCGCGGGCGCGCGGTTCGTCGGCATTGCCTTCGACGATCAGGGCCGCGCCGTCCTCGCCACCAACAGCGAAATCTACCGGGTCCCGGTCGGCGTTAAACCCTACGTACCAACGATTTGAAGCGAATCTCCTCTTTCCTTTTTCGAGGCTCGACATGGATTTCAACATCGGTGAGATTGCAATTTGGTTCGTCGCCTTTCTCTTTTCGTTGAGTTTCCACGAATTGGCCCACGCCTGGACGTCGGAAAAATTCGGCGACGACACGGGCCGGTATCAGGGGCGGATCACGATGGACCCCCGCTCCCACATCGACCCGGTCGGAACCATCGTCCTTCCGCTCATTTCGGCGATTTACCACATTCCACTTTTCGGATGGGCCAAGCCGGTCGAGGTCAATCCTACCCGCTGGAAGAACAAGGTCCTGGCCAACATCGCCGTATCGGCGGCGGGGCCGGCGGCCAATCTGGCGTTGGCGGGCAGTTCGGTTCTCATCATCAAACTCCTCATGGTTTCGGGGGCCTTGAATCTGACCTCGGCGGCGACCGCCGTGCGGGGAAGCCAGATCGACAGCCTCAGCCTGCTCGAAGGACTGGTCACGTTTTTGTGGACGATGATCGTCGTCAACATCGTTCTGGCGGCGTTCAACATGCTCCCGATTCCGCCGCTCGACGGCAGCCACATTCTGTCGAGCCTGTTGAGCGTGATTTCCCCGAAATGGATGGAAATGTATGAAAGCCTGCGTCCGTTCGGCTTTACCATTCTCCTTATTTTTTCAATGACGGGACTGTCGGCCAAATTGATGGGACCGATCGTCTCGCAACTGGCCAATGTTCTTCTGAGCATTCTGTGACGCCGATGCCCACGCCCGAGACGACAACCGGGAAAACGAACAACGCGACCACCCTCGTCCCAGTCCT
>JAAFHI010000679.1 GCA_013298335.1 Actinomycetota bacterium | reverse complement strand
TTTTTTTTTTCACTCGCAACTGGTCGGACGGTATCGCGAACTGGGAGACAATGTTCACGCCTACGAGATCTCGCTTCGGGACTTCCAGAATGCCCTCACCAGCATCGATCCGGAAGATCGCCGCTCCATCAACCAACATACCGCCGAAAATGAACGGGTTGCCATCAAGCGTGACCGGGATCGGCTCCGGGCGACCTGGGAGGATCTCAAGCGGACCGAGGATCGCATCCGCAAGGAATTGCGCTGATCGGAAAAACCGGGGGATCGGCCCCCGGTTCCGGTGTCAGCGGGCGCCGAGCAGCCGTTTGAGAAACCCGCCCTGGGGTTTCGACGCCGCAAACGCGGCCCGGGCGTCGGCGAGCGTCTTCCCGGCCTCAAGTTCGCGAAGCAGCGTCACCACTTCGCGGTCGGCGGGGAACTTCCCGGTTCCTTTCTTCGAGTACACCGCTTCTCCGTCGCGGTAAATCTCGAAAACCCCGCCCGAGAGCCGGACCAGCTCCGCATCCACCTTGAATTCGACCGCGATGTCATCCGCCAGCCTGGCGGCGCGGCCTTCGTACCCTCACGCCCCGCAGTATTCGATTTTGATCTTCATGAAAACTCCAGAAATGTCGTCGGATTCGTCCGGAAAACCGGACGGTGACGAGCCTACTGCGCCGGGGTCCGGTCCGGCAAGCCGTCGCGCTGGAAAACCACTTGTCTGCCCCGAGGACGGCAAGTAAGGTGCGGTTTCGAATCGCCATCATTTTTCACGTACCCCAAGAGGTTTCCAATGGAAGAGCAGAACACCGATTTGACGGGAAACGCGGGCTTTCCGGCTTTTTCACGGGAGGAAACGCTCGCCTTCGCGCGCGGCGTGGCCAGCATCATCGCCGCCGACAAGGTTGTCACCGAGGAGGAACGGGCCTCCCTCGCCAGTCTGATCCGGCAAACCGGACTGTCCCTGCTCGACGCCGAAGTGCAGGCCATGATCGACCAGGAACTGACGAACCCCACGCCGATGGCCGACATCGTGGCCCCGGTCACCGATCCGGTTCTGCGCCGCGCGCTCTACCAGACGCTCGTCGAAGTCGCCCTCGCCGACGGCCATCTCGCTCCCGAGGAAGAAAGCCGCCTGCTCGAACTCGCCGCCCTCTTCCATCTCAATGCCGAAGCCGCCACCGAGTTCATCGAATGGACCCAGGCCAGCATCAACCTCGAACGCCGGGGCGCGGCCATCATCGGACGCCTTTGACGCACCCACGCGACACATTCGACCGACCCAAATGAAAAACGGATGCCCCGATCGGAGCATCCGTTTTGGTTTTCAGCCGTTCCGGTTGAAGTTCAGACCGTGAAGGAGCTGCCGCAGCCGCAGCTTCCCGCCGCATTCGGGTTCTTGAAGGTGAAGCCCGCGCCCATCACGCTCGACACGTAGTCGATTTCGATGCCTTCGAGATACTGGCCGCTGAACGGGTCAACGAACACCCGCAGGCCGGCGTTGTTGATGATTTCATCGCCGTCGCGAGGTGCATCCTCGACGTCCAGCCCATACTGAAAACCCGAGCAACCGCCGGGCATCACGCGCACCCGCAGGCCGCCTTCAGTGCCGATTCCTTCGGCTTCAATAAACTTCCGGACTTCTTCGATCGCCCGGCTCGTGAGAGTCATCATGGTTGTCATTTCCTCGCTTTCGGAAAAATTGAAATTTCTATCATGTATTTACCGGGACGCGTCCGCGATTGTCAACCAAACCGCGTGTACCGGTGGAAAACGTGAAAACGGCTCGCCGGGCAAAATGACCCGCGAGCCGTTGATTCGATTCCCAGGCGACCGGACCTACGACTTGTTGGTCAGGACGATGCGCTTGGGTTCTTCGCTCGAAGCCGCTTTCGGGGCCTCGGCGCTGGCGGAAGTCGTCGAGGAGGACGGGCCGGAAATGCCCGCCATGATGCCGCGGATGGCGGAAATCGGAATTGCGGTGACTTCGCTGATGGCGTTGAGGCCCTTGAACGGAATTCCGGGGATAAATTTCAAGATGGACAGGGTGGTTTCGACGCCGACCTGATGCAGGTGGAACACTTTTTCAGCCAGTGACAGATTGGCGAAGTTGGTGTCGAGCGTGCTCATAGTAGTGACTTCTCCACAAAAAGAGGGGGTTGGGGGATCGGTGTTGTAGGGTCACAATACACAACGACGCGAAACCGCGCCATTGGAATATGGACCAAACCAAAATACGGGCCACGCTCCGGCTTTCACTGTACGCCAGCGTTCACTCGAACGATTCGGGCCCGTTTTTTTTCGCCCCGTTCCGCCTTTCATTCACGGCAGAGAGCGTCTGCCGCCACCGAGTTTGCGGTTCCTGGCTTCCTGTCCGGTCAGCCAGAACAGCGGCCACACCGCGCCCGCCAGCACCGATGCCGGCAGGTTGACCCGCATCTTCACCGCCGCCTGGAACGTGGTCCAGAGACCGACGCCCCCGTAGAGCACCGTCAGAAAAACGAAAAGGTAAAACATCGCCGTTTCCTCCGTGAATTGACCGCCTCGAATGGAAGCCAGAATACCATACGCCGTTTTTTCAAAACCTCATGTTTGAAAATTCGGGAGCCGGACCGTATGGTAAAAAAAGGAAGGATATTTTCCCCTCGCCCTCCGGAGTAATTCCATGATTCATGAGTGTCGCTACGACTTCCCCCTTGAAAAATGTCTTGAAATGGGTTGCGAGTGCTTTTACAGCCAGGTGCAGGCTCACTTCGAATTCGTCAGCGAGCAATTGCTCGACCCCGAACAGCTCGGCAAGGACGAGCGGACCTACCTCGCCGCCGAACTCGAACGCTGTCTGAACATCCTCAATGACTTCCACCTGCTTTTCCCGGAAAGCGGCTCGACGGATTGCTCCGCCAGGTCGGACCCGGCACTCGATACCTCGACCTACATCGTCTTCTGCGCGTCCTGCAAAGCTCCGATGGGCGTGCGTCGCCTCGACCGGTTTGCCCCCGAGGGTATCGAAGAGGGGCGGTGCGGGAAATGTCGGCTGACCGGTTCGGCGGAAAATGCGTCGTCGCGCCTGAGTTGCCATTCGTAGGGGGATATCCCGATTCATATCAAGATTTGCGGTCTGACGAACCCTTCCGACGCCCGCGCCGCCTGCGCCGCCGGGGCGGACTTCATCGGTCTCATCTTCGCTCCCGAAAGTCCAC
>JAAFHI010000805.1 GCA_013298335.1 Actinomycetota bacterium | reverse complement strand
AGATGCGCCAGCTTCCGGAGGTCGATCCGTTCGCCCCGGCGTTCGCGATTTCAAAACGACCGTCCTCGGAAAGGGCAATCGTCACCGGCTCGTCATTCCCGGGGCGTTGGCTGTCGAGTGCTTGCTGAACCTGAACGAGGCGGTGGCCGCTCAGAATCTGTGACCAGTCGCGGGCGAGCGGCGTCAGGCGGGCATTCGCGGGAGAAAAGGAAAGTGTCCCGGCAACGGCTTCGAGAATCGGCATCCGTTTTCCGAGAAGCGAGCGCGGCCCGGCGGCAATCAGACACAGCGCGTCGCCGTCGGCCAGAACGACGAATTTTCGCAACTGGACTTCATGCCCGTCCGCATTCCACCCCGACCACTCATGGACCGTGCCTGCATTGCCCGAACCGGTAGGAAAAGTCGCCTGCTCGGGCATTCGTTCAAGCGCGGGAAAAGACTGGAGCACCCACCGGTCCAACGCAGCGGTCAGCCGGGGATGGCCCGCGTGCGTGACGCCGAGCGCGGCGACCGCAGGGATGAACACCACCCGGTACTGTTCCGGGCCTTCGACCCCCGGTGGCATCAACCTGACTCCCTGAGTGTCGGGCGTGACATTCCAGTCGGAGGGATGCCGGAACGAGATGCCCTCGGCGTCCTGATGATGAATGTCGAGGCGGAAATACGATTCCGGCACCGGGCGCGGCAAGCCGCCTCGATGCCTGCCGGTCCCGGCAAACTCGTCAGCCACCACCGGCACGGTCAGACCAAGAATCGTCGCGAATACCAAAAGGCGGGTTGCCATCATTCGGCGCATGAAACTTTCTCCCTTCGACGGACGACGCGAGCAACCCTGCCCGGGCCGTGTTTTGCGTTCGAAGGAAAGAACGAACCCAATCACCGTTTCGCCCACCAGTTTCCCGGACCGTATCCGTATCGGTGGAACGGAAAGCGGCGACATGACCGGTTGGCCTGAGTCAGACGTTTTTGAGCGCCCATTCGACGCAGCGGCGCAGCACGGCGTCGGATGGCGCGGCATATTCGCCGACCTCGCCGATGGCGCGGGGGAGGATGAACCTGACCGCGCCGCCGCTGGCTTTCTTGTCGTACTTGAGCGCCGCCACCACCTCCGCCGCCGAAATTCCTCTGGCGGAGGGCATGCGTCCGACCCGGCGGACCGCCTCGGCGACGCGAGCCGCGTCAGCGGCGGCCAGCACGCCGGTTTTGACCGCGATGTCGCAGGCGGCGACCATCCCGATGCCGACCGCCTCGCCGTGGCGGAATTTCCGGTAACGGGTCACGGCCTCGATGGCGTGGCCGACCGTGTGCCCGAAATTGAGAATCTTGCGCTCGCCCGCCTCGCGTTCGTCGCGGGCGACGACCCCGGCCTTGATCCGGCAGCATTCGGCGACGGTTTCAATCAGGAATTCTTGCTCGGCGGCGGTCGGAACCCGGTCGGGACCGAGCCGGAACGGCATCGCCGCCGTCAGCCGGTCGAAAAGCGCCGCGTCGCGAATCACACCGTACTTCAGCGCCTCGTGCCAGCCCGCATTCCACTCCCGCGGCGGGAGCGTCCGGAGCGTGTCGGTGTCGGCGACGACGAGCACCGGCTGGTGAAACGCGCCGACGAGGTTCTTCCCGCGCGGACGGTTGACGCCGGTCTTGCCGCCGACGGAACTGTCGATCTGGGCGAGCAGCGTCGTCGGCATCTGCGCGAACGGCACGCCCCGCAGGTAGGCCGCCGCCGCGAACCCCGCGAGATCACCGACCACGCCCCCGCCGACGGCGAGAAAGGCCGCGCCACGCTCGATGCGGCGTTCGATGCAGAAATCCCAGAGCTTTTCGGCGGTCCGGATGGTCTTGAACCGCTCGCCGTCGCCCATCAGGAAGACTTCGGCCCCGATGTCAGCCGCGCGGAGACTTTGCAGCACGTCCCCGCCGTACAGCTCCCAGACCGTCGGATTGGAGACGACGACGAAGGTTTTCAGCCGCTCGCCGAACGCGGCCCGCGCATACGCGCCGATTTCCCGGCGGCATCCGGGTCCGATGTGAATGTCGTAGGCGCGGTCGGCAAGCGCGACCGGAACGGTGGTCAAGGGGGATGGGGGCATGGGGAAAAGGGATCAGGGGTCAGGAATCAGGGATCAGGGGAAATCCCGATGACAACTGTAACCGAGGGATACCGAAATCAGGAATCGGGGATCGGGGATCAGGGAATTCAGAAGGCTTCGAGTTTCAGGCCCCGGACGTTGGACCTCGGCTTTTCCTGATCCCTGCCCCCTGCCCCCTGATCCCTTTTCCTACTCTTCCTGAAAGTGCCGAATCCCCGGATAGAGCCGCCGGGCGCAGGTCAGGCAGATGCCGTGCGAAAACTGGATCGGGTATTCGCGTTCGAAGTAGGTCTCCAGCCGCAGCCACCGACCGTCGGTGTCGCGAATGTCGCGGCAGGAAGCGCAGGTCGGGATGATCTTCCGGTTGCCGGGCGCTTTCGGCGGGGCCGGCGGCGGGACCGTGCCCGGACGACGCAGCGACACCACCACGCCCCGGACGCTCCCGGACGCGACCGGCACCGACGCGCCCGTCACGATGATCGAGACCCCGTCGCGGCGGATGAGCACCGCCATCGTGAATGTGACCGGTTCGCCGCCCGCGAGGGCCGTGTCGGTCGGGACGAGGGGGCTTCCCGCCACGTCTTCGAGCAGCAGGATGTCCCCGATGTTGCGCCCGACGGCCTCGGCGTTGGTCCAGCCGGTCAGGTCCGCCGC
>JAAFHI010000674.1 GCA_013298335.1 Actinomycetota bacterium | reverse complement strand
CGGTCACTTCAACCGGGTCGCGGGCAGCGGTCTGGATGAAGTGACCGGGGTCTGGGCGGTGACCGAACCGATCAGGATGGCCGAGAGAGCGAGCGCACCGAGAATTCTCATGTCGAATCTCCTTCTACTTCGCCTCGTCACCATTGAAAGCAACCAGGCGGATCGGGAATTTTTTGCAACTGAATCGAGAGTCGGTTAGAAAGCCGGGAAGTTCCGCCGGAACTTACCACCAGTTCACACGCCCGCCAATGCAGGGCGGACAACTTATTTTCCAGTCATTCACAAAACGAAAATGCTGACCTACCGCAATCACCGCCTGACCTTCGGCCTCGACGGCGACATTGACCTCGCACGGATCACCGAAGGCGAGGAACATCCGTTCTACCTCTATGACCTGCGCTATTTCACCTACCGCTATCAGGCTTTTCGGGAAAAATTCGCCGACGTCGCCCACACCATCCACTATGCGGTGAAGGCCAACGCCCACCCGAAGATTCTCGGCCTTGTCCGCGACCTCGGCGGCGGGGCGGACGTGGTTTCCGGCGGCGAACTCCTGCGGGCGCTCGAAAGCGGCATCCCCGCCGACCGGATCATTTTCTCCGGCGTGGGAAAGACGAAGGACGAAATCGCCCTCGCCCTCGAAAAGAAGATCAAGCAGATCAACGTCGAGTCCATTTCCGAATTCAAGCGGGTCCACGCCATGGCCGAAGCGCGGGGACAGGTCGCGCGGGTCGCCTTCCGGTTCAATCCGGCGGTGAATCCGGAAACCCATCCCTACATCGCGACCGGCTTTCGCGACCACAAGTTCGGGATGGATACCGAGAGCATCCACGAATGCCTCAACCTGATCGACCGCCCGAATCCGGCGGTCTGGGTCGCGGGCGTCACGCTGCACATCGGGTCGCAGATTCTGGAAATCGCGAATTTCGACGAGGCGTTAAAGAATACCCTTCCCCTGCTGGATGAACTTCGCGGACGGGGCTACGCCCTGGAGTCGCTCGACGTCGGAGGCGGGCTCGGCGTCCGGTACGACCTCGACCACGAAACCGTCGATCTCGAAAACCTCGACCGCTACGCCCGGACCGTCCTCGAACGGACCGCCGGTTTCGAAGGCGAACTCCTTTTCGAACCGGGCCGGTTCATCGTCGGGCGCTGCGGCGTGCTGCTGTCCAAAATCGAGTACATCAAGCGCACGCCCCATAAAACCTTCGTCATTCTCGGCACCGGCATGCACCATCTGATCCGGCCCGCGCTCTATCAGGCCGTGCATCGCGTCCGCCCGGTCATCCGGCGCTCGGAAACCACGAGTCTGGTGGACGTGGTCGGACCGCTGTGCGAATCCTCGGATTTTCTCGCCAAGGGCATTCCCATGACCGACGTCGAGGAAGGCGACTGGATCGCCATTGCCGACGCCGGGGCCTACGCCCGGAGCATGGCGAGCGAATACAACCTGCACGAATTCCCGGAAGAAAAATTCATCACCGACTGACCCCCACGCCATGACCGACATCACGCCGACACTTGAAGAAGCCACCGTTGAAACAACCCGTCTGAGGGCGGAAATCGAGCGCCACAACGAGTTGTACTACCAGAAAAGCGCGCCGGAAATCAGCGACTACGACTTCGACCAGTTGCTCAAGCGGCTTCAGGCGCTCGAAGAAGCCTTTCCCGAACTGCAAACGCCCGACAGCCCGACCCGGCGGGTCGGCGGCAAGCCGTCAGAAGGCTTTGAACAATGGAAACACACCGTTTCCATGATGTCGCTCGACAACACCTATTCCTTCGACGAACTCCGCGACTGGGAAACCAAGGCCCGCAAACTGACCGAACAGCCGTTCGAATTCGTCGCCGAACTGAAAATTGACGGCCTGAGCATGTCGCTGCACTACGAAAACGGCCTGCTCGCGCGCGCCGTCACGCGCGGCGACGGCACGACCGGCGACATCGTCACCGACAACGTCCGGACGGTGCGCAGCGTGCCGCTCAAGATAGTGGAGAGTGGAGAGTGGAGAGTGGAGAGTGGCGCGGGCGAAAAAGAAACAATTCAGCAACCTTCACTTTTCGAATCCGCGGACTCTTCTCAAAACAAGAACTCTCAACTCTCAACTCTCAACTCTCAACTCCTCGAAGTTCGCGGCGAGGTCTTCCTCCCGACGCCGGAATTTCGCCGTCTGAACGCCGAGCAGGAGGAAAACGGCGAGAAAACCTTCGCCAATCCGCGCAACGCGGCGTCGGGGACGATGAAACAGCTCGATTCGCGGATCGTCGCGGCCCGCAAGCTCGACATGTTCTGCTACGACATTTTCGTGAACGGTCGGAAAGCCTTCGATTCGCACTGGGAAGCGCTTGAATGGATGAGGGCGCACGGTTTCAAGGTGAATCCGCTCAGTCGGCGGTGCGCGACTATCGACGAGGTCATCGCGTTCTGTACCGAGATGGACACCAAACGGCTGACACTCGACTACGAAACCGACGGCGTGGTCATCAAGATCGACAGCACGCGCGTCCAGAATGAACTCGGTTCGACCTCGAAATCGCCCCGCTGGGCCACCGCCTTCAAATTTCCGCCGATGCAGGCCACGACCGTCCTGCGCGACATCACCTGGCAGATCGGACGCCTCGGCACGGTCACGCCGGTCGCCGAACTCGAACCGGTCTTCGTTGCCGGAACGACCGTCGCCCGCGCCTCGCTGCACAACGAAGACCAGATTCGGCGGCTCGACGTCCGCATCGGCGATCAGGTGGTGATTGAAAAGAGCGGCGAAATCATTCCGCAGGTCGTGAAGGCGCTCGCCGAAAAACGGACGACCGAACTCCCCGAGGTTTCAGTCCCGACGCACTGCCCGGCCTGCCCGAACCTGTGCGTCGAACTGGTTCGCGTTCCCGGCGAAGTCGCCTGGCGGTGTCCGCAAACGGTTTGCCCGAGCAAGACCAAACTCGGGCTGATTCACTATGCGTCGCGGCGCGCGATGGATATCGAGGGCTTCGGCGACGTACTGGTCGAAAAAATCGTGGACGCCGGTCTGGTCGCGACCATCGCCGACATTTACGACCTGAAGGCCGAGCAGATTGCCGCCCTCGACCGGCTCGGCGATCAGTCCGCCGCGAATCTCGTCGAGCAGATCGAGCGCAGCAAGACCGCCGGACTCGACCGGCTGCTGCACGGCCTCGGCATTCCCGACATCGGAC
>JAAFHI010000397.1 GCA_013298335.1 Actinomycetota bacterium | reverse complement strand
TCTGGCGGGAACCTTTGTCGCCGGCGCGGCGGTCGGCGGCGGATTGAAAAGCGGCGACGCGCAGGCGGCGATCATCAAGCTGTTCGGCGGGAAGTATCCGAAGAATCACGTCCATGTACGGCGGGTAATTCCGGGTTTCGCCGCGAGCGACGCGATTGTCGAGGCGCAGATCGACGCGACGTTCAATCTCAAGCAGACGCCCGACGGATGGAAGGTGACGGAAATCCGGGTCGGGGACCGCGACTGGCGCAAGATCGAGGAATTCGTCAAACCAGAGAACGGAAAATAAGCAGGAATGGCTCACTATCACCTGATCGGCATCTGCGGCACGGCGATGGCGTCGCTCGCCGGGATGCTCACGGCGCGTGGTCACCGCGTGACCGGCTCCGATGAAAATGTCTATCCGCCGATGTCGCTCGAACTCGAACGCCTTGGCATCCCGGTTTTCAGTGGCTACCGCGCGGAAAACCTGACCGAACGGCCCGATGTGGTCGTGGTCGGCAACGCGATCCCGCGCGGCAATCCCGAAGTCGAACATGTGCTCGACCACCGGTGGTCCTACACCTCGATGGCCGACGTGCTCAAGCGCGAGTTTCTGCAAGGGAAGCGGGTGCTCGCGATTGCCGGAACGCACGGAAAAACCACCACGACGGCGATGGCGGCGCACGTCCTGAGCGTCGGCGGGCTGAATCCGGGCTTTCTGGTCGGCGGCGTGGCCGAGAATTTCGGCGCGAGTTTCCGCGTGACCGACAGCGATTTTTTCGTCATTGAAGCCGACGAATACGACACGGCCTATTTCGACAAGGGGCCGAAGTTCATGCACTACCTGCCGGAAATCGGCATCGTGAACAACGTCGAATTCGATCACGCCGACATTTACAACGACCTCGACGCGGTCAAACTCGCTTTTCGCCGGTTCATCAACCTGATTCCTGGAAACGGCGCGCTGGTGGTCGGCTTCGATTCGCCGGTCGCGAAGGAACTTTCCGCCCGGTCGTTCGCCCCGATTGAAAGTTTCGCGACCAGCGACCCTGAAGCGGTCTGGCGCGCCGAAAACGTGCATTACTCGGAAACCGGGATGCACTTCACGGCGCTTCACAATGGCGAACCGTTCGGCGACTTCGAGCTGGCGACATTCGGCGATTTCAACGTCCGCAACGCGCTGGCGGTGATTGCCTCGGCGGTGAAGTGGGGCGTTCCGACCGGGAAAATCGCCGAGGGACTGGCGACCTTCATGAGCGTCAAGCGCCGGATGCAGGTGCGCGGGGAAGTGGGCGGCGTGCTGGTGCTCGATGATTTCGCGCACCATCCGACGGCGGTGCGGGAAACGCTCGATGCCATCGCGAAACGCTACGCCGGACGCCGCATCGTGGTGGCGTTCGAGCCACGTTCCTGGTCGTCGCGCAAGAAGGTCTTTCAGAAGGATTACGAAACGGCGTTCGGGGCGGCGGCGCAAATCGTGATTGCGCCGGTGTTCGAGGCGTTTAAACTCGTCGCCGACGATCAGTTTCACCCTGAACAATTGGCCGACGCGCTGACCGCCCAAGGGAAGCGGGCGGAGGTGGTGAGCGGCGCGGAAACCATCATCGCGCACCTGCTCCCCGACCTGCGGGCGGGCGACGTGGTCGCGATCCTGTCGAACGGCGGGTTCGGCGGCATCCACGAAAAGCTGTTGAAGGCGCTGGAAACGAAACAGGAAGAAGCGGGAAAGAAGCCGGAAACGCCATGAAGGTCAAAGTTTTCTACCACGATTACTGCTTTGACGGCGCTTGCTCGGCGGCGGTGTTTTCGTGTTTCTACCGGCGGGCGATCAATCCCGACGCCGAATTCGTTTACGAGGGGCTGTTGCATCGTCCCGGCAGCCTGTTCGGGGACATCGAACTCGACGCCGACGAACACGCCATCCTCGATTTCAAGTTCAATCCGAGCGAAAAAATCACCTGGTGGTTCGATCACCATCAGAGCGGGTTTCTCACCATCGTGGACGAGGCGCTCTTTCGGTCCGACACGAGCGGGAAGAAGTTTTTCGACCCGGCTTACAAATCCTGCACGAAGTTCATCGCCGACATCGCCCGCGACACGTTCGGGGTGGCGATGCCCGATCTCGATGAAGTGGTTCGGTGGGCCGACCTGATTGACGGCGCGCAGTACGATGACGCCGACAGCGCGGTCAATCTCGACCATCCGGCGGCGCAACTGACGCTCGTCATCAGCACGACGAAGGACGCGGCGCTCCGGCACCGGATGATTCGCGAACTTCAGACCAAAACGCTGGCCGAAGTGGCCGATGACCCGGAAGTACGGGCGGCGTTTGCCCCGCTGCTGGCGCGGCAGGAACGCGACATCGCCATTTTCCGCACGGAAGGCCACTGTTCGGACGGCGTGGTTTTCTTCGATCTGAGCGAGTACGACATCGAGGGCTACAACAAGTTCATCGCCTACTGGCTCTATCCGAACGCGCGCTACAGCGTGAGCGTCAGCCGGGGATCGAACCGCTCGAAGATTTCCGTCGGATACAACCCGTGGAGCGGGATGGAGCGGGCGCACAACATCGCCACCATCTGCGAACGCTACGGCGGGGGCGGCCACCCGGTCGTCGGCGCGGTCTCGCTCGCGCCGGGCGAACTCGACCGGGCGAAGGAGATCGCGGCTGAAATCGTGCGGGAGTTGCGAAGCTGATTGCCCGGTTACGGGAAATGCAGGACGAGTTTCACCAGCCAGGCGGCGAGAAACAGCAGAATCAGCGCCGTGACGACCGGCAGTTTTCGAAACGGGGCCTCGATGAACCGGGCGGGTTTCGGAAATCCGGCCAGAAAAAGGGCCGACCGGGTCCACCACATTCCGAACAGGGCAAACACGAACGGGCTGGTCAGATTGAAGGTGATGGCCTTCGAGACGTGACCTTTGGCGATGGCGCAAAAGGCGCGGGTCAGGCCGCACCCCGGGCAATCGAGCCCGGTGGAATTTTTGAACATGCAGACCGAAAAGGTCGGAACGTCCGGCGGGGCGTAGAAATAGCTCACCATGAAAACCGCCGTCGTCACTCCGAGCCCGAGGATGTAGGGCGAGCGGTCGATCAGGGCGCGCCGGAAGGGCCGGACGTTTTTCGGGGTTGGCGGAGTTTCGGTCATAGAATTTCAATGAATACGCAAGCCACCATTCGGACGCAAGACGAAAAAACCGGGGAAACCGCGGTTCCATGGCTCACGGCGCGGCGGTGCTTTCTTCTGATTGCGTTGCTGGCGACGGTCTGTTTCGCCAACGGCCTGACCGGGGCGTTCGTGCAGGATGACCCGATTGTCATCGTCAAAAATCCCGAAGTGCATTCGTTGAAATATCTTCTCAAACTCTTTTCTCTCCCTTACTGGGGCAAGGGGTCGGAAGGTCTCGGTGCGTACCGTCCATTAACCAATGTTACTTTCGCGCTCGTTTACTCAGTCTGTGGCCTGAACACATTTGGATACCACCTCGTGAATCTGGTTCTTCACGTTTGCAACGGGTGGCTTGTCTTCCTTTTGACCCGTCGATTCACCGGGAGAGAAACCACCGGACTTTTCACCGCGCTGCTTTTCATTGCCCATCCAGTTCATGTCGAGGCGGTCACGAATGTGGTTGGGCGTTCCGAGTTGCTCTCGGCCTTTTTCTTTTTCCTGTCGTGGGGCTTTTATCTTGACGGTCAAGTGAAAAAAACTTCACGTGTATGGTCCTGGTTGTGTTTTACCCTGGCGCTGTTTTCGAAGGAAAGTGCCCTGGTCCTCCTTGGGATGATCCCGCTTGGGGATTTCTGTTTTCGTAAACGCGGACTTCGGGAAGTCATTCGGCAATGGGGACGGGAATCCGTTCCATACCTGGTGATCCTTGGCGGTTATCTTGGGATTCGGTTTGTCGTTCTCGGCAGCCTGGGGGCGGGAGTGGAACAGACCATGTTCAAGGACGAGCCGCTCGTCGTTCGCTGGCTGACCATGGTGGATGGTTTCATGGCCTATTTCCGCCTCCTTATTTTTCCGGTCAAACTTTGCGCGGACTATGATTTCAGCGTTATTCCCCGGATCGCCGCACCAGGAGGGGCCACTTGGCTTGGTATATTGATTTTATTTCTTGTGGTGGGCTGTGGTGTCTGGGGTTTGTACCGGCGTCCCGTGCTCGGATTTGGAATTCTCTCATTCTTTATTTCAATAAGCCTCGTCTCGAATGTCGTGATTTCCACTGGGCATCTCATCGCCGAGCGAGTCCTTTACATCCCCGTGTTCGGTTTCTGCCTTTTGGTGGGGTATGGCTTCACCGCCTGGGGTGACGCAAAACCGGGGCATCGAGCCGTGGCGGCCTGTGTTTTCGGGCTGATGTGCGGCTGCATGGCTTGGCGGGACATCGTCAGAAATCAAGACTGGGCAACCCCGCGTGTATTCATAAATTCCTTGTTACGCGATGCCCCAAACAATCCGAAAGGATGGATCGCGGTTGGGTATCAGGAATCTGATCCGGCTCGAAAGGAGGCTGCTTTCCGGAAGGCAGTCGAGGTTGAGCCGAACCGGTCGGTGACGCATCGGGAGCTTGGGCATTTCCTGCTTTCACAGGGGCGTACATCGGAGGCGATGGAGGTTTTTCGCGAGGGGTACCGGATTTATTCGCGGTCGGATGCCATCTGTCTGGCGCTGGCGATCGGTTCCCTGCGTTCCGGAGA
>JAAFHI010000171.1 GCA_013298335.1 Actinomycetota bacterium | reverse complement strand
TATTGAAACTGCACGAAATCTGGGCGAGCAGGCCGTCGGGAAATTCGAGCGAGGCGACAAGCGAGCGGTCCACGCCGCGCCCGGTCCATCGCGCCAGCGCGTGGACGCGCGCGGGAAGCGTTCCGGCGATCATCCGGACGAGGCTCACCGGGTAGACGCCGCCGTCGTACAGCGCGCCGCCGCCGAGCGCGGGGTCAAAGCGGATGTTGTCCGGGTCGGAAATGGTGAAGCCGAAACTGGCGCGGATGAGCCGCACCGGCCCGATGGCGTTTTCGGCCAGAAGTTCCTGAAGTTTCAGGGTTTGCGGCTGCGACCGGTAGGGAAAGCCTTCGACGAGGCGGACGCCGTGGGCGCGGGCCGCGTCGTACATTGCTTGCGCTTCCGCCCCCGACATCGCGATCGGTTTTTCGCAGAGGACGTGTTTTCCGGCCTCGGCGGCTTTGATCGACCATTCGGCGTGGAGACTGTTCGGCAGCGGATTGTAGATGGCGTCGATATCCGGGTCGGCGAGCAGCGCGTCGTAGGACCCGAACGCCCGTGCGACGCCGGTTTCGCGAGCGAACGTTTCGGCTTTCGCGAGGTCGCGTCCGGCGACGGCGGTCACGACGACTTTTTGCGACGGCGCGATGCCCGAAAGGAAGGAGCGCCCGATGCGGGCGGTGCTGAGAATGCCGATGCGAAGTGGGTATGTCATAAAAGAAAGAAAATCCGCAGCCTGACCGTGAGGGAGGGCTGTCTTTTCCACCAACCATTTTGGCAAGGACAGCCCTCCCTTACGGTCAGGCTGCGGTTATTGTTTTTCCTGAAACCCGACACCCGATACCCGACACCTTTTCTGATCCCTGAGGACAGCCCTCCCTTACGGTCAGGCTGCGGTTATTGTTTTTCCTGAAACCTGACACCCGAGACCTGAAACCTTTTCTGATCCCTGAGGACAGCCCTCCCTCACGGTCAGGCTGCGGTTATTGCTTTTCCTGAAACCCGACACCCGATACCCGACACCTTTTCTGATCCCTGAGGACAGCCCTCCCTTACGGTCAGGCTGCGGTTATTGTTTTTCCTGAAACCCGACACCCGAGACCTGAAACCTTTTCTGATCCCTGACCCCTGATTCCTGATCCCTTTTTCACTCGAAATCCATCGACCGCGCCCACGCTTCGTGTTCGGCGAGTTCGGCGAGCTGGTTTTGAAGTTTGGTGCGGATGATGTCCACCGCCGAGTTGCCCATCGCGAGCCGAAGCGGCGGGTTTTCGAGGGTGACGAGTTTCAGGATGGCTTCGGCGGCCTTGACCGGGTCGCCCGCCTGTTTGCCGTCGCTGGTTTCGAGCCGTTGGCGGATGGCCCCGGTGGTTTCCCGGTAATCGTCAATCGGGGTGCCGATGTGGAGCGAGCGTCCGAGGAATTCGGTACGGAACGGGCCGGGTTCGATGATCGTGACCTTGATGCCGAGTCCGGCGGTTTCCTTCGACAGTGCTTCGGAAATGCCTTCGAGGGCGAATTTCGTCGTGTTGTAGAGGCCGACCGCCGGATTGGCGGAAACACCGGCGATGCTCGACATGTTGATGATGTGTCCGGCGCGGCGCGACCGCAGGTGCGGCAGAAACGCCCGCATCACGTTGATCGCGCCGAAGACGTTGACTTCGAGCTGGTAGCGGATCTGCTCGTCGGAGACTTCTTCAAGCGCGCCGATGAGACCGAAACCGGCGTTGTTGACCACATAGTCAACGTGGCCGAGTTTCTCGATGACGCGCGGCGCGGTCGCGGCAATCTGTTCGGGGATGGCGACGTCCATCTGAAATCCGTGGGCGTGGCCGGGGGCGAGGGCTTCGAATTCGGCAATCTGTCCGGCCTTGCGGACCGTTCCGGCGACGGCGTGGCCCGCCGCGAGGGCGACTTTGGCGATTTCGAGGCCGAGACCGGTCGAAACGCCGGTGATGAACCAGGTTTTGTGCGGTGTGGTCATTGGTTTTTCTTGAAGGAATGGGGTTCGGAAGGAATTTTTATTCGGCGTCGGTCACGAACGGCGTCGCGAGGCGCAGAACCGGGCGTTCGGTTTCGATTTCGCCGAGCACCTTGAGCGTGTGTTGGAGGTGTTCGGTCGCGAAATGGAATTCGAGGGCGGCGAAATTGCGCCATTTTTCAAAAAAGTAGAACCGTTGCGGATTTTTGCCGTCGCGGTGGACTTCATAGGCGAGATTGCCCGGTTCCTGGCGGGTTCCGGTAACGACGGTGCGGGCGGTTTCCAGAAAAACGTCTTCCGTTCCGGGCTTGATCGTGACGACGACGAACAGCGTGAACGGCTGGTCGGGATGGGCGATGGTGGCTTTCAGATGGTCGAGAATGGCGCTCATGGGAGGTGGCCTTCCTTTGTGACGTTGGGATGGACGGGCAAACCGAATCGGTCACCCGTTTTTTTCACCATACTACGTTCAACGGTCGGTTACGCGGTCGCCGCCTGCTGCTGCTGGTAGGTCGGATAGTCGGTGTAGCCTTCGCGAATATCCGTTTCGTACTGGTAGAAGGTCGCCTGATTCGGCGGGGTGACCGGCGCACCGGTCCGGAAACGCTCCACCAGATCGGGATTCGAGATGAACAGCACGCCGTAGGCGACCACGTCCGCCGCGCCGCTCGCGACCGCCGCCGTCCCTTTTTCAAAGTCGAAACCGGCGTTGACCATCAGGTTGCCTTCGTAGGCTTCGCGAATCGCAGGCGTGAAGTATTCCTCGTGCGTCCGCTGGAGGAAGTGACCCGGCAGGGATTCGAGAATGTGCAGGTACGCCAGCTTGAAGCGGTTCAACTGTTTCGCGGCGTAGGTGAACGTCTCGCCGGGGTTCGAATCGCGGTTGCCGTTGAAGAAATTGGTCGGCGAAAGCCGGACGCCGACGCGGTCGCCGCCCCAGACGCCTGTGACCGCCTCGACCACTTCGAGCAGGAAGCGGGCGCGGTTTTCGAGCGATCCGCCGTATTCGTCGGTCCGCAGGTTCGAGCCGTCGCGCAGGAAGTTGTCGATGAGGTAGCCGTTGGCGGCGTGAACTTCGACGCCGTCGAATCCGGCGTCCTTCGCGTTCTGCGCGGCGTGCCGGTACTGCTCGACAATGAGCTTTATTTCAGACACTTCGAGGGCGTGCGGCACGGCGTAGGGTTCCTTGCCGTTCGGCGTGTGGGCCAGACCCGGAATCGCGATGGCCGACGGCGCGACCGGCTGGCGACCGTCCATGAACGACGGATGCGCCGCGCGTCCGACGTGCCAGAGCTGGAGAACGATGCGTCCGCCGGCGGCGTGAACCGCGCTCGTTACCTTTTTCCATCCCTCGACCTGATCCGGACGGTGGATGCCCGGCGTGTTCGGGTAGCCGTAACTCAAATCGGAAATCTGCGTCGCTTCGGCGATGAGCAGCCCGGCGGAGGCGCGCTGGGCGTAGTACTCGGCCATTGTGTCGTTCGGGACGCGGTTGTCGATGGCTCGGCAGCGCGTGAGCGGGGCCATGACGATGCGGTTGGGCAGTTCGAGTGCGCCGAGCGTCGTCGGCGTAAACAGATCGGGCGTGGTGACGGTCATTGGTTTCTCCGAAGGTGTGTGGTGGGAAGCGACAGCCCTTCCTGACGGTCGGGCTGCGGTTTCAAACGGGTCGAGCGCGATCAGAGTTTCGTGCCGCCGCTCGCGTCGATGATGCGACCGGTAATCCAGCCGCTGTCGGGACCGGCGAGGAAGTTGACGACGTTGGCGATGTCGTCGGGTTGGCCGATGCGCTTGAGCGCCTGAATCTGGAGCGGCATTTCTCGGCCTTCCGGCGTGCCGAGGAATTCCGCCATGTCGGTTTCGATCACGCCCGGTGCGACGGCGTTGACGGTGATGTTGCGGACGCCTATTTCGGCGGCGAGGTGCAGGGTCAGCACGTCAACCGCGCCCTTGGTCGAGGAATAAGCCGGGACGCCGGGGAAGGCGATGCGCGTCACCGCCGACGAGATGTTGATGATGCGTCCGCCGTCGTTGAGGCGGGGCAGGGCTTTCTGGGTCGTGAAGAAGAGGCCCTTCACGTTCACGTCATACATAGAGTCGAACTGTTCCTCGGTCGTTTCCGCCCAGCCGACGAACGGCGCGACGCCCGCGTTGTTGACGAGGATGTCGAAGCGGGTGGAACCGGTGCGGGCGGTCAGTTCGGCGTCGAGCTGGGTGAAAAGCTGTTCGATGGAGGCGACCTTGTCGATGTCGGCCTGAAGGGCGAACGCCTTGCCCCCGGCGGCTTCGACGGCGGCGACGGTTTCTTCGGCGGCGGATTTGCTCTTTCCGTAGTGGACGGCGACGAGCGCGCCTTCCTTGCCGAGACGGACCGCGATGGCGCGTCCGATGCCCCGCGAGGCACCGGTGACGAGAGCGACTTTACCTTCGAGCGTACGGCTCATGATGCGGAATCCTTTTCCTTTGAAGCAGTTATTGTTTTTGAATGCCCGCCCGCTCCGGCAGGCGGGGCTGAACTGATGACGTCGGGCGGCTCAGTTTTTCGGGGCCGCGAGGCTGTGTTCGATAAAACCGGCGAGTTTTTCCCGGCTGACCCCGCCGACGAGGCGACCGACTTCCTGTCCCTGATCGAAAAGAATCAGGGTCGGGATGCCGCGGATGCCGAATTTGGCGGGCGTTTCGGGGTTGTCGTCCACGTTGAGCTTGCCGATGGTGACGGTTCCGGCGAGTTCCGCGGCGAGCGATTCGACAACCGGGGCGATGGCGCGACAGGGCGCGCACCAGGCGGCCCAGAAATCGACCAGCACGGGCGTGGTGCCGCCGAGAACTTCGCTGTTGAACGTGGTGTCGCTGAATTCCTGTACTGAGTGACTCATGTTCTTTCCTTTTCGTGAGTAGTTAGTTGTCAGTAGTTAGTCGTTAGTGGTTGGTTTTGAAATCCGCTTTTTCCGACTACCAACTACTGACTACTCACTGCTAACTGCTGTTTTTAGACCGGTCTATTACAAAACTGTTACACAAAAGCCGCGTTCCGGCGGCCTGAACGGGGACGCTACGGGTTTTTGAGGAGGCGCCTTCGTACCCCGCGAGGCAGAACGACGCGATTTCGAGCGGATCGAGATCAGCGGGAATCTCGCCGGCGGCCTGTCCTTCGCGGACGCACTCCGCCAGCCGGTGATTCCATTTGGTAAACGTTTCGGCCAACCGAATCCGAAAGGTCTCGCTCTGGTCGGCGAGTTCCTGTCCGAGGTTGCCGATGAGGCATCCTTTGCGACACGACTGCTGTGCCATCAGGGCGCGTCCGTCATCGAAATAGCGGCGGAAGCGCTCGATCGGGGTGCGGGTCGGGTCGTTGAAGATTTCGTCGAGCTTCGCGTCGTATTCCTTCGCGCTCTGCTCGATGATTTGCAGTCCGAAATCTTCCTTGCTCTGAAAGTAGTAGTAGAACGACCCCTTCGGAACGCCCGCCGCCTTGAGCACGGCGTCGATGCCGGTGTGGTTGTAGCCCTGCTCGCCGATCAACTGGGCGCCGATGTCGAGAAGCGCGTTTTTGGTCGTTTCCTTTTTCATAATGCGGCCAAATTAGACCGGTCGTATAGTAATGTCAAGAAATTTTTTTAGGCGGAAAAACCAGGCCTGAAATCCAGGTTTTCACTGTTTCACGTAGTGAAAAATACCTGTATTCGATTCATTCCATTACAAATAGTGAAGGGAGACCGTTCTCATGACCACTTCCGCCGATTCGCGCGCGTTCCACCTCGCCCTCGTCGAGGAACACCTTGAAGCCGAAAACCGCCACGATCTCGATCACCTGATGGAAACGTTTGGCCGCCAGCCAAGTTTTGGGCTGAACGATCTGAAACTGGAAGGCAACGACGCCATCCGCGCGCTTTACGACGGTTTCGGCTTCGGCGACCGGGGCGGATTTTCGAACCTCGCCTGTCAGGTTGTCCGCCGACACATCGGAGACGACTCGATCACGGTCGAACTCATGCTTCAGGGGCTCCACACCGGCGAATGGCAGGGAATTCCGGCCACCGGCAAGGCCTTTGGGGTTCCGGCCTGCGCCGTTTTCGACTTCGACGAGGAAAACCGGATCGCCGCCGAGCGGGTCTATCTCGACATGGGGCTGCTGATACGGCAACTCGGGGTCTTGGGGTGAATCGCTCGGCCTACGCACCGATGGCTCAGTCCATAGGCTCACAAACTTCCAGCCGCATCCGCGACATCCGGAAATTAGGCGAGATTGCCCGGCGTACGCCAGCGTATCGCTCTATTTCTTCCGCCGGTGGCCGATGACCTGATCGACCGCCGTCTTGCCGTGTCCGAAGAAAAAAACTCCGGCCGGGCGCTGGGGGAAAAGCCGGGAGGCTATGAGGCGCGTCGACCGGAGGAGAACGAAGGGTGGGAAATGACGAAGGGCGACTCATCGGCAACCGGTGGTCGCGAATCGTCTTCGAGCGCGAGATCGTCGAGGCCCCTCGGAGACAGGCTGTCGGAACGATCCATCCGGTAGGTTTCGAGGTCGTCAAAACGATTGAAGCGGGCGGGGAGATCGTATTCCGCGAATGCCGCCTGTTCGGCTTCGCGTTCCTGGAAGAATTTCCGCTGGGGACGCCAGTCGCCGTCATCGAGTCGGCGGACTTCCGCGACGTCGAGCAGCCAGAGCTTGTCGCGGTCGGGAAGCTGTCCGCGCCGGACCGCCGTTTCGGCGAGCCGGACCATTTTTTCGCGAATCCGGTCGAGGTGCCGGAGGGCCTGGTCGCGCAGGTCTTCGCGCAGGCGCATGGCGCGGCTGGTCGGCCACCAGACCGGCAGGAGGGGCATGGCCTTCAGCGACGGCAGCCAGCGACGTTTCGGCGGTTCGGGAAGCGCGAGCAGGGCGTCGAGAATCGGTTCGGGATGTTCGTGATAGCGGGGCCGCGCGATGTCGCATTCGAAAATGCCGCGGTGCCCGTGGACGTCGAGAAACCGCTG
>JAAFHI010001024.1 GCA_013298335.1 Actinomycetota bacterium | reverse complement strand
CTCCCCAGACTCCCCAGACTCCCCAGACTCCCCAGACTCCCCAGACTCCCCAGACTCCCCAGACTCCCCAGACTCCCCAGACTCCCCAGACTCATTCATCAGACTTTTCCCTATCTTTCCGCCTCTGAGGGTTCGACCTCGAAAATTTTCGTGTCGAACCTGAAATCGCTGTCCCGAGCGCCGGAGCCGGAATGATCAACGCTTTCCTGATTCAACTTGCGGCTTTTGTTTTCCTCGGAACGCACGGAAGAAACGCCGGGCGTGACTGGTGGCTCGTCCGGTTTGTCTGGTCGCGGTCAACGGTCGTCCATTTCGGCCCGACGAGCGACCCGACCCGGCCCACCATTCAATTTCAAATGGTGCTGTATCTTCTTGGAAATAAAAAACTTTGGGAGGACCGACTGGTTGCTGCGCTGAGGAGCGAATCGCCGTATCTGGCGGCCTATTGCGCGTTCACGCTGAGTCACTTCGGGAGGTTTGAGCCGGGGCGGATCCCGGTGACCATTCTCGAACGAAAAGAAAAAGTTCACTGGCGCATCGTCAGAAAAACAGGTACTGACGCATTGGGTCCGCTGGTGGAAAATCTGATCAGTTTCCACGCCCCGTTCGAGCCGAGTCAGATTCCGGCAGCCGCCCCGAGTCGGACGTCCATCCGCCCCTGATGGTGTCCGTGGTGGTACAAACCGATATCAACCATCCGTTTCGGAGTACATCAAGAATGAATCTTTTCCCCGGCGTGCGCCGCCTTTCGTGGTGCGCGGTTTTTCTGTTTTTGCTCGGAATGACGGCATTCGCGCAGGAAGGCGCGCTCGACACCGGTTTTTCAGCCGGAACCGGCCCGGACGGCGACGTCAACGCGGTTGCGATTCAATCCGACGGAAAAATTCTCATCGGCGGCGCGTTTCGGAGTGTCGCCGGGACCGCGTGGGCGGGCATCGCCCGGCTCAACGCCGACGGTTCGCTCGACACGAGTTTCAATCCTGGAACGGGAACGGATTTCGATGTGTTCATCGTGACGGTCGCGTCCGACGGGAAAATTCTCATCGGCGGCGACTTCTCGACGTTCAACGGCGTTTCGCGCAACGGCATTGCCCGGCTCAATGCCGACGGGTCGCTCGACGCCGGCTTCAATCCCGGAACCGGAACGGACGTCGATATTTACGCAATTATTGAACTTGACGGCGGACAGGTGCTGGTCGGCGGCGATTTCACGACTTACAACGGGACGCTGCGCCCGGCGCTCATCCGGTTGAATTCCGGCGGTGCGCTGGATGCGACGTTCAACGCGGGGAACGTCTTTCCGACGGGCAGCGCGGTCTATGACGTTTTCGAGCAGGAGGACGGAAAGTTCGTCGCGGGCGGCGCGTTTCAAACGGTCGGCGGCGTCACGCGGCGCAATATCGTCCGGTTGAACGCCGACGGCACGCTCGACGCGAGTTTCAACCCGAACGGCGGTTTCAACCAGGATGTCTACGTCATGGATCTTCAGCCCGACGGACGGATTCTCGCGGGCGGACCGTTCACGAACTTCAACGGCACGGCCCGCGGCGGCCTGGCCCGGTTGAACGCCGACGGCACGCTCGACACCGGTTTCACGCCGGGAACGGGCATCGCCGGGCTGAATGGCGACACATTTCCCTACGTGAACGATCTGTCTCTGCAAGTTGACGGAAAAGTGACGCTCATCGGCAACTTCGCGACCTACAGCGGAACGGCCCGCCGGAGTGTCGTCCGGGTGAATGCCGACGGGACGCTCGACACGGGGTTTACCGTCGGACAGGGCGCGAACAGCACTGTTTACGCGCTCGGCACGCAGGCCGACGGACGGCTCGTCATCGGGGGAATCTTCACGGCCTACAACACGACGCCTCGCGCCCGCGTCGCGCGACTGCTCGGAAGTAGTTGTACCTACACGGTGTCGCCGCAGACGATTCCGCTCGCGGCCATCGGCGGCACGACGACCGTGACGGTCACGGCCCCGACCGGCTGCGCCTGGACGGCGGTCAGCAATAACGCCTTCATCACCGTCACTTCCGGCGCGAGCGGCTCGGGCAACGGCACGGTGCAGATTTCCGTGAAGTACAACCCCGGCATTCCGCGCTCGGGAACGCTCACCATCGCCGGACAGACCGTCACGGTCAGCCAGCCCGCCAAAAACGCCTCG
>JAAFHI010000869.1 GCA_013298335.1 Actinomycetota bacterium | reverse complement strand
AACGACGAAAAAGGTGTAGTTGACGAACGAATCCATGTCCCATTGGGGGGCGATGGGGTTTGCCGGTGGCCCTTCGCAGTCGTCGTATCCAATGAAGTTCCGATGATCCGACGCGCCGATGATGGCAGTCACAATGGTCAGTGCGGCGGAAACAAACGCCCCCATCCCGGAGAAAAGGGCGTAATCCCCCCAGCTTGAGGCGCTGACCGCTGGATTTTCCTCAAGAAATTCACCCAGAAACGGCCTCGACAGGACCGGGAGCGTTTTTCCCCAGTTCCGGCTTTCCATGAAGTGCGGGGTGACGGAAACCGCTGCCGGAAGTTCGCGGATTTCCATCGGGGGGGTAAAGCACTGGCGCAGAGATTCAATCGCCTGGACGAGTGTCATTGTCAGCAAGCCAAGCGACCAGACGAAAATTTGAAAGGAAAAGAGGAGAACAAGGATGTTCGGTCCAATGGAATCCATTTCCCAGCCGGAACCGCAACTCCATTCTTTGGGCGGTGGGCCCGATTCGGCTTCTCCTCCAATTGTTTGGAGTAAAGATACACAGCCAAAGACGATCAGTCCGGCAAAGCCGAACGAGCGCAAAGCTCTGGCAATCCAATAGGTTCTGGACATGTTCCATTCCCCGCTTTCGATTCGATGGGGAAATGGAAACCGGAAATCGGGAAATGTTCCGGGTGGGCAGTCGCCTTCGCGTTCAGTCGGTCGTGGTGGTGGCGACGAGGTTGCGGCGTTCGAGGAATTCGACCATCCGGGCGGCGAGGTATCCGCTGAGAATATTCAGGCCGATGAAGCACCCCGTAATGGGGATGAGCAAAACGGCAATCTGGGGGATGGCGCTCAGGGCCCAGTTTGGGTTGGCTCTCATTTCCAACACCAGCATGAAAAGAAAAAGGACCGCCATCATCGGAAACGTGACGAAAATTCCGGACATGATGCCCCGTTGCCGGAAGGTTTGGGCCGCGGTGCGCTGGCCCGTCGAACGCAGCAGGTTCCCCACCCGAAATCCCGCAACGCCGCCCGCCGCGATGGCTTCCGCAATCAGCGCGAAATAGATCGTGGGCTCGCCATTCAGGAGGAAAAGCATCCCGACCATGGCCATCGGAAGCGCGCCGACGAGCCCGCCGAGGGCGGTGTCTCGAAAGCGGACCCATTCCGAAACGGTGGTTGGTCCGATGTAGCGGTAATGCAGGCGCGGGAGCGGTTGATGTTGCCTCGCCCAGTAATTGGGATCTTCGTGGACGACCCGCGGAAGAGTAGGCGCGAGCGGGCTGACCGGCGGCTGGTAGGGATAGGGTTGGGGCGCGCCGTACTGCATCGGCGGCGGATACGAAAACGGCTGTGGAACCGGCGGCGGGTAGGGAAACGGTTGCGGCGGCGGTGGCGCAAACGGGTGCGGTACGGCGGGCGGTTGCGGCGTGAACGGCGGAGCGGGCGTGAACGGTTGCGGTTGCCAGTGCGTCGGCGGGGGCGCGGCGGCCTGGGTCGCGAGCGGGGAACAGCGCGCGCAGTAGCCCGTTTCCCGGTCGAACAGATCCGCCTGATGGCAGATCTCGCACCGTTCCGGCAGGGATTCCGCTTTGACCTCGAATGTCGCCATGCCCGCATGCTGAACCGCCGGAAGGGGTTTCGGCAAGATTGAACGGAAATTCCGACTTTCAGTCCCGAAGATGTTCAATTCTGTCGCGATCGAGAAATTTCAGAAATTGGCCAATCAGAAAACCGCCTACGGTATTAAACAGGGGGAAATAGGTGACCGGAAGAAGAAGCGTGCAGAAAGGCCCCCCAAAGGCATCCATCGGCGACAGATGGAATTTGAACATCTGGTAAAGTCCGGACAAAAAAACAGCCGTCAGGATGAGTATGACAGTTGAAAGAAAGGAGACTTGCCCGCCAAATTCCCTGAATTGCTTGATTGACCGAAATTCCTGACTGCTCCGGAGCTTTTTTCCCGTGAGAAAACCTGAAATACATCCGGGGATGAATGAAAATCCGAGACAGACGGCAAATACGAGCCCAAGTATTCCTAACCCATCCCTCAAGTCTCTTCGACCCATCAGGACGTCACTGCTCTCCACTGCCAACAGAAACCCTGGGAGAACCAGGCCCGGTAAAGTACCGATAACTCCGCCCAGAAGAACGTTTCTGAACGTTTCCATCCGCGTCAGTACGTTGGCCCCGGTGTAGCGAAAACGATGGACCGAACGACGATCCGGCTGAGCAGGCGTGTCCAAAACCGGTGGCGGAACAACGCCGCGACATCGCAAACAAACCCCCGTCGCCGGTTCGAAGAGGTCCGCCTGATGGCAGATTTCGCACCGGACAGCGAGGGATTGGGTTTTGACCTCGAATGTCGCCATGCCCGCATGCTGAACTGTTGAAAGAGGTTGGGCAAGGTTTCAAATCGGATTCCCAAACCGGGCCGCGATTCAATGCCGCCGAACCCGGAGGTTTTTCCGTTCCAGATTGGTCAGGCAGACTGAGACCAGCATGCCGCCGAGGGCGTTGAAGGCAGCCAAAACAGCGGTCAGAACGGTGAGTGGCCCAAGAATGTTTGAGACTGA
>JAAFHI010000335.1 GCA_013298335.1 Actinomycetota bacterium | reverse complement strand
AAAATCTCACAGGAAATTTTTGGCCGCCAAATCGACTGAGAAGCGTTTTCCGGTAAACGTCGAGGCGTTGGGTGTGGTCTGAAACGCTCAGTCTTCGTAATCGAGGCGATTGGCGGCGTTGTGTTCGAGGGAGAATTTGTTCGAGTCGTCGCACTGGACGGTGGCGATGTTTCGGTGAACGGTTATGGCCTGGATGATGTCACCTTTGGAAATGCCTTTGTCCAGGGTGCGAGTAATGGTGGTGAGCCTGGAAACGTGGCGGCTGACCCAGAAGGTCAGAATCCCGCGTTGCTTGAGCGACCGTCCTGTCGTGGAACACAGCCTAATCAAAGTAGGAATAGCTAATTTTCATTTTCCAATTTCTAGTTTCATTTAGGGAAAAGTAATAATTAATTTCCTTCCAAGGAACGTTTTCTTTTTGTAATAAACTTAATAATTTTTTTACTGATTCAAAAAAATCAAACTCTGGATCAGGTACATCCAGTTTCCTCACATCCCCAACAAATCTATAATAAGTCATCGCATAATCAATTTCCTGCTGGAACGACCTAAATATTAGAAGGCATATATTATCAAAGCCTTCAGGAATCCCCAGACAAAACTGCCTTCCAATTTCAAGCTCTAAAGGCATTGTAAGATTTTGTATTTTTGGCTCCATATTCACCCGATTTAAGTCATTTGAAAATTAATCAATATTATACTGTAATTTCCCCAAAATACCTGGCACGGCTTTCAAGGATGATCTCTGGGCTTTCAGTCATCATAATCGAGGCGGTTGACGGCGTTGTGTTCGAGGGAGAACTTGTTGGAGTCGTAGCGCTGGACGGTCGCGATGTTGCGGTGACCGGTCATGGCCTGGATGTCGCGATAGGAAATGCCCTTGTCGAGGGCGCGGGTGATGGCGGTGTGGCGAAAAACGTGGGGGCTGATCCGGATGGCGGTCTTTTCCGGTGACGCCCCCTTCTTCTTTTTCCGGGATTTCGGATCAATGAACCCGCAGTATTCGGCGTACCGCTTGACGATGAGGCGGATGGTTTCGGATGAGAGCTTGCCGGGATGTTGCATGCGGTCGTAGCCGGTGGCCTGAATCAGGGGCGAATCGGCGAGGTTGGCGCGCAGGGTTTTGCGGTCGTCGGCGTCGAGGGCGAGGTAGCGGTCGATGATCTGCTTGCACTGTCCGGGGAGTGGCAGCAGGCGTTCCCGTCCGCCTTTGACCTTGACCCGCACGCCCCACGGGATGGCCGCGCCGTCGGAGCTTCGGGCATTGAGGTGAACGATGTCGCGAATTCTGAGCGAGCAGATTTCGGCCCGGCGAAGTCCAAGATACGCAAGGAGATAGAGAACACAGGCGTCCCGCGCGCCGCGAACGGTGTCCCGGTTCGGGGCGGCCAGCAAGGTCCGGATCTGCTTGGTGGAAAGCGCCACCGTGCGATGCTGCTCGGGGAGTTCGGGCGGCACGACCAGGCCGGTGGTGGCCGGGTTGGTCGGGCAGGCGCCGCGTTCGACGAGGAGCTGATGGAACGTCCGGATGACCGAGAGCCGCAGGGCGACGGTCGCCGGCGCGAGCTTGCGCGTGAATGGCCGGCGGCCTTCGAGCATCGCGTCGCGCCACTTCTGAACGTGCTCGACGGTGGCGGTCGCGAAGGACTCGTCCATCCCGCCGAGGTAGTGTTCGTAGGCCGCAAGCACGCTTTTCACGAGCGTCCGGGTCCGCGCCGATTCGCTCCTGCCTTCGTAGGCCCGGCGCAACGTCTCGATTTCTGAAGGCTTTACCGTCACGATTCGCTCCTTCGGGTGCGCTTGCTAAAACTTGGCTTTGTACAATCATTTTTTACGCGAAATCATCCGGGAAATCAAAAAAAGGCGTGGATACAGGCCGGAATCCGACCGGTTGGGCCGCAAAAAGCACAATCCCGGTTTGCTTTCACGACGTCTCTGAAAAGCGAGGTGGCGAGTGCCGCGAATGCAGATCCTGTCGGCGCTTGAACGCGATGCCTTCGAGACGCCGCCCGTCTTCTCGGCGGCCGAGCGAAAGCGGGCGTTCGATTTTCCGACCAAACTGATCAGGACCGCCCGGGACCTGCGTTCTCCATCCAATGTCGTCAACTTTCTCACCGCCGCCGGCTATTTCCGGACCACCCGGAAGTTCTATTCGGTGGATTTCCACGCGGTCGATCTGGCCTACGTCGCGGACCGCCTCGACATTTCGGTCGCGACGGTCGGCCCCTATGACCGGCAAAGCGCCGCCCGCCATCGGATGCTCATCCTCCGGTTTTTCGGTTTCGGCGAATTCGACCTGGTGGCCGAGTCCGAAACGAGAAGCGAGGTTGCCGCGCTGATTCGCGCCCGCCTCAAGCCCGGCCTGATTTTCCAGCGGGTGCTGGAGCGTCTGGTTCGTCAGCGGGTTGTCATTCCCAGCTACGACCTCCTGAACAAACTCATCCTCGACCAGATTCGTCAGTTCAAGGCCGAGGTCGTCGCCATCCTGAACGAGAAGCTCGGTCCGGAGGGCCGCCGCCGACTCGATGCCCTGTTTGACAAAGTCCCCGCCCCGACCGCCGCCGCGCGCCTGATCAACCGGTCTCGTCTGACGCTGCTCAAACGCTTTTCCCAATCCACCAAACCGTCGCGAATCAAGGAAAGCGTCGCCGATCTGATGATCCTGCGGGGGCTTTTCACCGAGTTCCAGCCCATCGTCGAGGCGCTCCATCTGACCACCGAAGGCATCCGGCACTACGCCGGGAGCGTGATTCGCTCGGAAATCTTCGCCCTTGCGCGCCGCAACGACGAGGATCGGTATCTGCATCTGCTCGCCTTCATCACTCACCAGTACTCGGCCATTCAGGATACGCTCGTCGATGTCCTGCTGCGGGTCACCCGGAGTTTCCTCACGACCGCCAAAAGGGAGGAGAAGGAAAACTGCTACGACACGCGCCACGATCATCGTGATGTTTTGCGGCGACTGGGCAGACTCATCGATGACGGCGTGGCCGGGACCATCGAGCGCATTCGAGTCGTGCTCGCGTCCGACATCCCCGATCCCCACAAACTCGACGCCATAGCGTCCATCCTGGATGCGCTCGAGCCCCGACATCGGGAACTCCTGGTCGAGCTGGCGCCGTTCAAACCCGAGAACCAGCCCGCCGGAGAAACCGGCTTCTACCAGGTCGTGACGCGCCGTTCCGCGACCTTGCAGGCCCGCGCCGCGCCCATCCTTTCAGCGCTCCGTTTTCTCGGGACCGGCGCCACGACCGCCCTGATGAAGGCCCTTACGGAATTCACGCCCGAAGGACCCGTTCAGCGAACCACCAGTTTTCTGAGTGACGAGGAGGTCGTGCGCGTCTACGAGGACGGTCGGCTGCACATTCCCCTGTACAAGGCCTTGCTGATTCTCAACACCGCCGAAGCGATCCGCAACGGTACGCTCAACCTGCGCCACTCCTACAAATACCGACCGCTGGCTGAATATCTGATCCCGGAAGCGGACTGGCTGGAGCGCCGCGCGGCCTATCTCGAACAAGCCGACCTGGAAGGCGTCGCCGATGTGAAAAAACCGCTCGCGCGCTGGCCTGGCGTCCTGGATCAGGCCTACCGGCGGACCAACCGGACGATCCTTGAAAACGCCAATCCCCATCTTTCCTTTCCGGCCCGCGGTGCCTTCGTCCTTCACACGCCGAAAGTCCCGGAAACCGAAACCGAGTCGCTCACCGCGCTTTTTCCCGCCCGAAAGTACGTCTCGCTGCTCGAAGTCCTCGCCACGATCCACCGCGTCACGGGATTTCTCGACGAATTCGAACACTGGCAACCCTCGTCCTTGCGGGCCCAGCCCCCGGAGCGCGTCTTCATTGCTGGCATCGTCGGCCTGGGATGCGAAATCGGCGCCTCGAAAATGGCCCACATCTCCACCCACGTCGCCGAATCCGAACTGGAACACATCATCAACTGGCACTTCGGCCTCGACGGCATCCACGCCGCCAACGACCGGCTCGTTCGGCTCATGGACGAACTCGCGCTTCCCAATGTCTACCGCCGCGATCCGGCGAACCTGCATACCTCAAGCGACGGACAGAAATTCGAGGTCACCGCCGATTCGCTCAACGCCGCCTTCTCCTTCAAGTATTTCGGGAGCGGCAAGGGCGTCAGCGTCTACAGCTTCATCGACGAGCGCCACCTGCTGTTTCATTCCACCGTCATCAGTGCCGCCGAACGCGAAAGCGCCTACGTCATCGACGGCCTGATGCACAACGACGTCGTCAAAAGCACCCTCCACTCGACCGACAGCCACGGTTTCAGCGAGGTCGTCTTCGCCGTCCTGAACCTGCTCGGCTTTTCCTTCGCCCCGCGCATCCGGGATCTCAAGCGCCAGCGGCGGTATTCGTTCGAGAGCCGCAAGGTGTACGCCGATCTCGGCTTCCGGATTCTCCCCGACGGCTACATCAACACCAAATTGATCGAGGACAACTGGGACGACATCCTGCGTTTCGTCGCGACCATCAAGCTCAAGGTCTCAACTGCCTCCGACCTCTTCCGGCGACTCAACTCCTATTCCCGGCAGCACAGTCTCTACCGCGCGCTCAAGGAATTCGGCAAGCTGGCCAAAACCGAACACATCCTGCGCTGGATCGACGATGTCGACTACCGTCAGGCCGTCGAAAAACAGCTCAACCGGGTCGAACTCTCGCACCGCCTCGCCCGCGCCGTCTCGGTCGGCCATCCCGGACAGTTCGGCCCCGCCGACAAACTCGAACAGGAAATCGCCGAAGGCTGCAAACGACTCATCAAGAACGCCATCATCTGCTGGAACTACCTGTATCTGTCCCAGATGATTTCCGACGAAACCGACCCGGTCCGCCGCGCCGCCCTCGTCGACTCCGTGCGCCATCACTCGGTCATCAGTTGGCAGCACATCAACATGCTCGGCGAATACGACTTCTCGGACGAAAAACTCAAAGACTCGGTCGGGTTTCAGCTCCCAAAAATCCTGGCGCTCGACCTGCCCAAAATTGGGAGCTGAATTTGGGGCCTAATTCTCTGATGAAAAAAGGGTTGCGTGATTTCCTGTGAGATTTTGTCGGGTAAGGAAAGGGCCTCG
>JAAFHI010000794.1:1222-2774 GCA_013298335.1 Actinomycetota bacterium | reverse complement strand
TCGCAGGCGAGCGGGGCGTTCCGCGCAAGCAGGGCCGTTTCCGCCGGGGCCTCGATGTCGCCGGTGAAAAGAAACGCGCGGTGGCCGTAATCGAGCCGGATCACGAGCGATTCGTCGTTGTCGGATGTCATCGGAAGATCCTCGAAGGGTGCAATGACCGTCAGGGCGACATTTCCAAAATCGAACCGCGTCGACGCGGCGAGACGGCGGAGCGGCGTGCCGTGCCGGGTCATGGCGGCGGCAAAGGTCGCGAAGGTCGGGTCGTCGGGTTTGACTGGACCATGCCACGCGCAGCCGATGGGAAAATTCTCGGCAATTTCCGAAAAGGCCTGAATGTGATCGGAATCGGGGTGCGTGGCGAAGATGGCGTCGAGTCGCCGGATGCCCCGCGCCCACAGGCAGCGCGACACGACCCGCTCGCCGATGCCGGGCACATCTTCCTTTATATATGAGGAAGGAGGGCGCCACCCAACTCCGCCGCTGTCGATGAGGATGTTCCGACCGTCCGGAAACTCGACGAGCGCGCAGTCGCCCTGTCCGACGTCGAGAAACGTCACCCGCAGTACGCCCGGCGCGGGGCCGTTGCGCGGGGGCGCGAGCGTGACTGTCCCGAACATCAGGGTGAAGGCGACGCCGACGCCGAGGATGGTCCGTGTCCGGTGGGCCGTGCCGGCGCGCGCCAGCGGTCGCCATCCGAAGACGAAAAAACCGAGCAGCAGCATCCCGACGGCGTACCCGAAATAGATTCCGGCCCATTTGCCTTCAAGGTGCGGAATCCGCTGGTTGGCGAAGGGAAGACCCGCGCCGAAATCCGCCGTCCGGACGAGTACATTCACCGCGGCTTCGGCGAGCCGCGCAAGCGGTGAGCGCGGCCACGGTCCGAACGGCGCCGCCGTGAAGTAGGCCGCCGCCGCGAACATCACCAGCGTCATCGCGAGTTCGGCGGCGATGTTCGACAGCACCGCCAGCGGCGCGAAACGGTTGAAGTAGTAGATTTCCAGCGGCAACAGCGCGAGTTGAACGCTCCCGGTGGCCAGCCCGAGACCGAACGTCCACCGTAAAACCGCCTGAAGGTTGAACTTCCCGATTCCGAGCGATTCCAGCCGGAACGCGAGCGGGGATTTGTCGAGCCGGAGGCGGATCGGGGCCGTTTTCTGTTCGAGGCGGAAGGCCCGCTCGCTCCAGAACAGCGCCTCGGCGAAGCGGCGCACGCCGCGCGGCGGGTCGGGAGGGAAAGGGGTGCCCCGCGTCGGTCGCCACGTCCCGACCCGGCGCAGGGTGGCGTAGAGGGGGGCCGCGCCGCCGACCAGCGCGATCACCGCCGTGAAGGTCAGTTGAAAACTCGCGCCGAACAGTTGATCCGGCGACACCGCGAGCATCGCCAGCGCGCTCGTCCCGATGACGTTGAGCCAGTCCGGACGCCGGTCGGCTAGCGTCGCCATCTGCCAGATCGTCACCGCCAGCGCCGCCCGCAGCACCGGCGGGTCGCCTCCGACCAGCCAGGCGTAGGCCCAGACCGCCGCCAGCAACGCGACCGCTTTCGGCCCTTCCC
>JAAFHI010000794.1:0-1212 GCA_013298335.1 Actinomycetota bacterium | reverse complement strand
TGAGCAGGCGGTTGAGCAGTCGCCGGAGGGCCGCCGCCAGCAGCGCGAAGTGCGAGCCGGAAATGACGAGCAGATGGAACGTTCCGCCGCGTCTGAACGACTCGGCCCACGCCGCGTCGAGAAAATACTCGCTGCCAAGCATCGCCGCCGCGAGCAGTCCGGCGGTACGCGGGGAAAAATCGCGGGCCAGCCGTTCCAGCGCCGCGAGCCGGAGGCGTCCGAGGCGGGCGGTCAGCGCGCGTCCGTCGCCCGACGTTTCATGAACGAGCGAAATGATCTCGCCGGAGGCGTCGAGCCCCTGGGAATCGAGCCAGTCGCCAAAATCCGGGCCGCCGGGGTTGTTGAAACGGCCTGTTCTTCCGAGCCGGGCCGTGAGCGACAGGCGCGCGCCGGGCGCGAGGGCGAGCCGCCCCCATTCCGCGGCCTGCTCCGGACGGTCGAGTGAGAGCGTCAACCGGACCCGTCCGCGTGCCGGAACCGTTTGTCGGAAACGCTCAACGTCGATGACGAGACGGACCCGTCCGAGCGCCGGTTCGGGCCAGTCCGCGAGCGTTCCGGCGATGTTCACCAGAGTTTCTTCATCTTGTCCGGCCAGGAGAACCCGCACCCGGTCGGGTGCGTTCAGCGCCCGGCGTTCGAGGGATTCCCGCCAGCCGCCCGCCATCAGGCAGGCGAGGGCCAGGGCGGCGAGGACGAACCGGTCGAGACCGTTCCGGCGGAACCGGAGCATCGCTCCCGCCAGCGGAACGACCGCGCCCGGTCCCCAGAACAGCCACGGTTCAAGGGGCACCAGGCGGGCGATGAGAATGCCGACGCCGAACAGCCACGCAGCGGGCCACAAGGGACGTCGAAAGAAGGGGATGCGCTGGTTGATTAAAAGTGCGTTCATCGCTTTCGATGCAAGCACTTCGAATGCCACAATGCTTGACATCATGGCGGCCCTTCACTATTTTGCGGTCAGTTCCGCTCACATTTGTACGGTTCAGTCCTTTTATCAGGGTCACCCCCGCGTTATCGCGTTTTCGTCCTATTTCATCATTAGGTGAAGCCGCATGTCCGCAAAGCTCGGCGAGGTCCTTCTCAAGGAAGGGCTGATTACACCGCAACAGCTCAAGGAAGCGCTTGACTACCAACGTGCGAACGGTGGTCGTCTTGGCTCGATTTTCGTGACCCTCGGTCTGGTCACGGATGAAGCCGTGACGTCCGTCCTGA
>JAAFHI010000998.1 GCA_013298335.1 Actinomycetota bacterium | reverse complement strand
TTGAATGGTTTGCCCGCGCCCGCGCCCTCAAGCCGAAAAAAATCGAGATTTCTCTTGAGTTCGGCGGAGAGCTGGTGCAGCGGGGGAATCCGGACAAGGCATTCGAAGTGTACCGGCAGGCACTTTCGATTGATCCGAAGGATGCCCGCCCGTATGACGGTCTGGGGCTGATTCTCCTTGGGCTGGATCGGTTTCCCGAGGCGGAACAGGCGCTCGCTGTCGGTTTATCCCTCGATCCGGAATCCGAATCGCTGCGTACCAACCTTGGGGTCGCCCTGCTGGCCCAGGGAAAAGTGGCCGCCGCCCGGCAGGAATTCATCCAGGTTCTGCGGGCAAATCCGGGGTCTGTGTCGGCACTTCAAAACCTCAGACTGCTGGAACGCGGCAGAGTCGGGCCGAACGAAAAAATTTCATAGGTTTCATTTCTGGAATGGATTCACCCAAACTCTCTTTGGGTATCAACCGGCGGGTTTCAGGTCCGAACGGCACGGCGGTTTCAGTCGGGGTCCGTGCCCAAAGGGGACGCGCTGGGATAATCGCAATAGAGTCTCAATGAATACGCAAGCCACCATTCGGACGCAAGACGAAAAAACCGGGGAAACCGCCGTCCCATGGCTCACGGCGCGGCGGTGCTTTCTTCTGATTGCGTTGCTGGCGACGGTCTGTTTCGCCAACGGCCTGACCGGGGCGTTCGTGCAGGACGATTTCCTGGTGGTGGTCAACAACACCCAGGTGCATTCCCTCGGAAATATCCCCCGGATGTTTGTGATTTCCTACTGGGGGGAAGGGACGGAAGCCTTCGGGGCCTACCGCCCGATGACCAACGTCAGCCATGCCCTGACCTATGCCCTGTTCGGCCTCGTGCCGCTCGGCTATCACCTCGGGAATCTGGCCCTCCACGCACTGAACGGGGGGCTCATTTTTCTGCTTGCCCGTCGGTACACTGGGCAACCCCTGACGGCGCTGCTGACGGCGCTGGTTTTTACCGCCCATCCGGTTCACGTCGAGGCGGTGTCGCAAGTCGTCGGGCGGACGGAACTCCTGGCGGCGGCGTTTTTCTTTCTCGCCTGGCTTTTCCATCTCGACGCCGAAACCGACCGACCCCGCCGAATTCTGTCGTGGCTCTGCTTCGCGGGCGCGCTCTTTTCGAAGGAAAACACGGTGGTCCTGCTCGGGGTGATTCCTCTGGCCGACTTCTGTGTGCGGCGCGGCGACTGGCGAACCGTGGCCCGGACCTGGATGAAGGCATCGCTGCCGTATCTGGCCGTTCTGGCCGGTTATCTGGTGATCCGTTTCCAGGCGCTGGGCCGGTTCGGCGTGGATATCGACGAAACCGTGTTCAAGCATGAACCGGGGAGTGTCCGGTGGCTGACGATGGTGGACGGATTTCTGGCGTATTTCCGGTTGCTGGTTTACCCGGTCCATCTCTGCGCGGATTACGATTTTAGCGTTATTCCCAAGGTCTTCTCGCCGGGACTGGCGACGGTGCTTGGGCTGGGCCTGATTCTGCTGGTGATTGGCGTCGGCGTGTGGGGCGTCTTTCGGGCGCCGGTGGTCGGTTTCGGAATCCTGGTCTTTTTCGTTGCGGTGAGCATCGTCTCAAACCTGGTGGTTTCAACCGGAATCCTGATCGCGGAACGGACCATGTACCTTCCGTCGCTCGGCTTCTGTCTCCTGGTGGGTGCCGCTTTTTCGGCGCTGTACCGGCACCGGCCCCGGCTGAGGGTCGCGACGCTGGCGGTGTTCTGCCTGTACTGCGGCCTGCTGACGTGGCGCGACGTGGTCCGGAATCGCGACTGGGCCGATGGACCGGCTTTTGCGAACGCCCTGCTTCGGGACGCCCCGCGAAATCGGAAAGGGTGGCTGATGGCCGGCGACCTGAACCCCGCGGTCGCCGAAAAGGAGGCCGCCTTCCGGAAGGCGGTTGAACTCAAATCGAACCTGTCGGCGCCCAATCTGATCCTTGGACGTTTCCTGCTTTCACAGGGGCGTACATCGGAGGCGATGGAGGTTTTTCGCGAGGGGTACCGGATTTATTCGCGGTCGGATGCCATCTGTCTGGCGCTGGCGATCGGTTCCCTGCGTTCCGGAGACGAACCGGCGGCGTTTGAATGGTTTGCCCGCGCCCGCGCCCTCAAGCCGAAAAAAATCGAGATTTCTCTTGAGTTCGGCGGAGAGCTGGTGCAGCGGGGGAATCCGGACAAGGCATTCGAAGTGTACCGGCAGGCACTTT
>JAAFHI010000739.1 GCA_013298335.1 Actinomycetota bacterium | reverse complement strand
CGTGCTCCGGTCGCCGAAGCCGGTCGTCTCGGCGTTTCTCCAGGGGTACTTCGACGCCGACGGATACGCGGGACCACAGGGCGTCATCCTGTCGTCGGCCAGCGAAGAACTGATTCGGCAGACGCAAATCATCCTGCTCAACTACGGCATGCTCTCGACCCGGCGCCCCCAGCCCGACGGGTGTATTCAACTGCACATTTCCGGGGCCTCCGCCGGTCGCTTCGCCGCCGAAATCGGATTCGGCCTCGCCCGCAAACGGGACCGGCTGAACGACTTCGTCACGAACCGCCAGTGGTTTTGCCGGGAAGACTTCACCGACGAGATCGTGTCGGTCGAACATCGGACCAACGACGTGTTCGACATTTCGGTGGCGACGAAGGAAGCCTACGTCGCGAACGGCCTGCTCCATCACAATTCCTTCTGGCACTCGCGGATCATGCGCGAACTGTGCGAGGGAACCGACGATTTCGTCGAATTCGCCGAACTTCACGCATCGGTCGTCTCGCCCCACAAGGGCCAGTTGAACCCCTACTACCTCGGCTACAAGATTCTCGAAGACATCGAACGCCGCTGGGAAACCCCGACCGCCGAAGAAAAGGCAAAGTACGGACGCAAGGGCGGCGAAGGGCGTCAGAAACTTTTCGAAGTCCGCGAAACCGAAAACGACGTGTCGCTGCTCCGCAACTACCTCACGGAGGAACTCGTCGAGGAACTCGACCTCTACGTGTTCGAACTGGTGGACGAAGAGGAATGGACCGTCACCGAGAAGCGGTGGGAGCGCGTGCGCGACCAACTGGTGGCGAACATGACCAATTTCGGCTTCCCCCACATCGAGGTCACCGACGGCGATTACAACCGGAACCGCGAACTGTATCTGACCCACCGGTACGAAGGCGCGGAACTGGATTTGAAATACGCTCGCAAGGTGCTGGAATATGTGTTCAAGTTGTGGGGTCGCAAGGTTCATCTTGAAACCCGCGTGGACGACGACTCCCTCGTGCTGCATTTCGACGGCACGGATCATGACGAAGACTGACGATAATTGAGAATTGAGAATGCAGAATTGAGAATTCGGATCGCCCCGTATGTATCGGGTCGCCTCCAGATTTCCTTCCCGCATTCTTCCTGTCTTGAAATTCTCAATTCTCAATTCTGAATTCTCAATTACCGAAGTTCGGAGGTTAGACGTGAGAGGCGAATACCAGACGCTACGCATGCTTGCCCGCGAAGGCAAAATCACCGAGGAAATGATTGCGGTGGCCGAAGACGAACGACTTGAACCGGAGTTCATCCGGCAGGGTCTCGCCGACGGCACGATCGTCATTCCCAAGAACATCAACCACAACTTCCGCCCGATCGGCATCGGCAAGGGGCTGCGGACGAAGGTCAACGCCAACATCGGGGCCTCCGGCTATCACCAGTTGCTCGATGAAGAAATCATCAAGCTCTACACCGCCGTGCAGTATGGCGCGGACAGCGTGATGGACCTCTCGACCGGCACCGACCTCGACCTCATCCGGGAAACGCTCATCGGACGCAGTCCGGTCATGCTCGGCACCGTGCCGATCTATCAGGTCGCGTCGGAAGGCTCGATTCTGAAGATGAACCCGGAAGACCTCTTTGCGGCCATCGAAAAACAGGCGCAGCAGGGCGTGGACTATATGACCGTCCACTGCGGCGTGACGAAGGAAACGGTCAAAAAGCTCCGCAACCACCAGCGGATCGAGGGCATCGTCAGCCGCGGGGGCGCGCTGCTCGCGGCCTACATCGAGGCGACCGGCAAGGAAAACCCGCTCTACGAACAGTTTGACCGGCTGTGCGACATCTTTGCGCGCCACGACGTGACGTTCTCGCTCGGCGACGGCCTGCGTCCCGGCGCGACGGGCGATGCGTCGGATCGCGGCCAGTTGGCGGAACTGCTCGTGCTTGGCGAACTCACCGCGCGGGCGCGGGCGAAGGGCTGCCAGGTGATGGTTGAAGGACCGGGTCACGTACCGCTCAACGAAATCACGGCCAACGTCATGTTGCAGAAGAAGGTGTGCGAAGGCGCGCCGTTCTACGTTCTGGGGCCGCTCACCTGTGACGTCGCGCCGGGCTACGACCACATCACGGGCGCCATCGGCGGGGCCATCGCGGCGGGCGCGGGCACGGACATGCTCTGCTACGTCACGCCCGCTGAACACCTGCGCCTGCCCGACCGGCAGGACGTCATCGAAGGTGTCATCGCCACGCGCATCGCGGCGCATTCGGGCGATCTCGTGAAGGGCGTCAAGGGCGCGAAGGAGTGGAACGACCAGATGTCGCTCTACCGCAAGCGCCTCGACTGGGACGGCATGTTCCGGCTCGCGATGGATCCCGAAAAGGCCCGCCGCTACAAGGAAGAATCGGAAGCGGGCGATTCGAAGGTCTGTTCGATGTGCGGCAGCCTCTGCTCGATCAACATCGACAACGCGGCCATCGAGAAGTTCTCGAAGAACCGACCCGACACGACGGAGAAGTTCCTCGCGCCCAGGGAAGAAGTCGCCGCCGTCGGCGCGGGCGACTGATCAGTTCACCTGAGAATGAAGGGAGAAATGGGGTTCCATTCTCCCTTCAACTCAAAATTTGAGTCCGTAATACCAGCATGACCGAACAGCGGCGCTATCCCAATGCCCCCCTTACCGAAGCCCTGATTGATATTCGGGTAAGCCCATTTGAGCTGAATCAACTTGGAAAGCTGGAGAAACGATTCTCAGATACAGAATTTGGATATCAGCTATCTCACCATATTGATACGACATCGGCAGAGCTGAACTTCGGCCAAAAAGTTTCGGCTTCGGCGAGCCAAACAACTATTGGATTTGCTTATATTTCACAAAATTCGAATCAACTTTTCCAAGCCCGACTGGATGGGTTCACGATGAACCGAATGGCCCCGTATGAGACGTGGGAATCGTTTCGCGATGAAGCTCAGCGACTTTGGAGCATTTACCGAGAAACATT
>JAAFHI010001049.1 GCA_013298335.1 Actinomycetota bacterium | reverse complement strand
CGATGAGGGTGACAACCAGGGACTGAACGACGGCACCGCCCAGGGCCGGGCCGACGCCGAGGCGGAGGCGGTTCGCGCCGCCGTGCCTCCCGGTCGTGAAAAGGGCGAACGGGAAGCCGAAGCGGAGACCGACCGCGTGACCGAACAGGCGCGGGCCGATGCGATTCGACGGGCTGATGCGGACGCGCAGGCCGAAGCCGAAAAGGTGGATTACAAACGCGGGCGAGAGACGTATCGCACAGCCCGTTTTGCCGAACCGACGCGCTTCATCGGCGTGTTTTCACAACGGAAAAACGCGCTGAACCGCCCGACACGCGCTTTTCGACCGGCGGTTGAACGGGTGGCGCTCGTCGTCCCGCAGCAACCCGACATTCCCGATCCCGACATCAAGGCCCGTCCCGACAACCGCTTCCGCAAGCCCCGGCGGACCTATGAATTTGTGGAGCAGACGGAAACCTATACCCGCGCCTACAACGGCAATTACCCCAACGGCTGGCAGGCGCATTTTCGCGATCTGTTCATTCGCGGTTTCCGGCTGGCCTACCTTCAGGGCTGGGACGCCGGACGGTACGAAGCTCGCAACGTGTCCTACGTCGCGGACCATGACCGGGGGTATGAAGAAGGCCGCCGCGAGGCATACCAGCGGGCCTACTCGAAAGCCTTCACCGATGCGCGCGACCGGGCCTACAACCGGGCCTTCGCCAACGCGCGTTCGACGACCTACAGCCGGGTCTATCCGGGTGAATACGAACGGGTCTTCGAGGGAACGCGCCGGAGCGCCTACGATGCGCGGTTAAAGGCCATCTACGACGCGGCCTACCGCCCGAAATATGAACAGCGCTATGCCGAGACCTACGCCACGGCCAGCCGCGAACAGTACAACCGGGGGCGCGGCGATGAAGCCGAGGTATTTCGCGTTCAGCCCGTCCGGGTCACCGGACTGAAAGCCGTCGGCGCGCTTGAAGACGGCATCATCGAACCCAATGAACCGGTGCGGCTCATCGTCAGATTGCGTAATTTTTCAAAACAGGCCATTCGCGGAAGCGACGTTCGGCTGATGGTGCAATCGGCGGCGGGTATCGCGCTTGACGAGTTCGAAGCCCGACCGGTGGCCGATCTGGCGCCGGAGAGCGAAGCCGAATTCACCGAAACCTTCGCGGTGCGCTTTCCGGAAACGGTAGTCGGCGGCACGCCCGCGTTGCAAATCCGTGCGATGTTCGGCGAACGCGAATCGGACGCGCAGGCGCTGGAAGTCCCGGTTCGGTTTGCCACGGTCATCCGGCTGGGCAGCGAAACCCCGCTGGCGGAAGGTCTTCCCCGCACCGTGACCGTTTCGGTCCGGAACATCACGTCCCTGCCGCTCGCGGCGGACGCCGTCCTCCGGTTCGATGTCGATTCCAAAGCGGTTGAATTCGCGGAAACGCAGGCATCGGTCGGCAACCTCGCGCCAGGGGAAAGCCGCAACATTTCATTTCAGGTGACGGCCCGCACGACCGAGGAAAAGATCCAGCTTCCGGTGTCGATGACTATCGCCGGCGGCAACCGGAAACTCGGCGCGCTGACGGGGAGCCCGCAACTGGCCATCCGCAATCCATATCGCATTATTGGCCGGATCACCGGCGCGGGACTGCGCGCGCCCGGCCTCGGACGACTCGAATACAGTTTCCGCAATGCGTCCTCGCCGGACGGCTCCCACAGCCTGCAACTGCGCGTTCGGGTTACCGGGGATGATTCCGGCGCGGTCGAAGTGCTGGGGCCAAACCCGCAGTACCTCACGCCGCTCGGCCTGTCGAAGTCGTCCTCGTTCGTCGTGCCGATCGTCGTCAGGAAGGCCAATGCCGGTGGCATCATTGAACTCGAACTGCTTGAAGACGGCGTTCCGGTCGTCGTTCACCGGATGAACTACTGAATGGAAACCTTTATGAAACGACTGTTTTCACTTGTTCTGGCCACGGTTTTCTTCATTATTCCGCTGACCGCGAACGCCGACGACATTCCGAAGGGCTTTGTCGGGACGTTTGCCGACGCAGGTGGCGTTCAACTGGAACTGAAGTCGGGCTCGGCCCAGTTCCGCGCGGGCGGCGCGAATTTCAAGTCGGATATCGACACCATCGAATC
>JAAFHI010000850.1 GCA_013298335.1 Actinomycetota bacterium | reverse complement strand
CGAAATCGAGTTCAACTACGGCACCGACACCGACATCCCCATCGCCGGTGACTGGAACGGACTCCCGTAAGCGGTGGAGCGCGCGCATCCTGCGCGCATGAATCAAAAAAATCAGCGCGCCGGGGGCGAATCCGATTCAATCGGTGGCCCTTGGCGCGTTCTTTTTCAAACCATGCGCGCAGGATGCGCGCGCTCCATGAGTTGCCTTTAGCGATACATCCCGCATAATGGGCGGACGTTTCTCATCTTCTTTATATATAGACGGACGCAATGACCACAGAACTCGACCTGAAAAAGACCGTCAACCTGCCCTCGAAGGACCTTCCGATGAAGGGCAACCTGACGCAAGCCGAACCGGCCCGCCTGAAGAAGTGGGCGCAACTCGACCTCTACGCCGCGATTGCCGCCGCCCGCGCCGACAAACCGAAGTTCCTGCTCCACGACGGCCCGCCCTACGCCAACGGCAAGATTCACATGGGCACGGCCTTCAACAAGATTCTGAAGGACTTCATCGTCAAATCGCGGTCAATGCTCGGCTTCGACGCGCCCTACATTCCGGGCTACGACTGCCACGGCCTTCCCATCGAGAAAAAGGTCGTGGACGAGTTCATCAAAAAAGGGAAAAACGACGTGCCGGTCATGGGCATCCGCCGGGAAGCTCGGAAGTTCGCCGAAAAGCACATCAAGCAGATGAATCTCGACTTCCAGCGCCTCGGCGTCTTCGGCGACTGGGCGAACGCGTATCAGACGATGAGTTTCGGCTATGAAGCGGCGATCCTGCGCACGCTCGCCGAATTTCTCCGCCGGGGCAGCGTCTATCGCGGTCTGCGGCCCGTTCACTGGTCCATCGGCGCGCAGTCGGCGCTCGCGGAAGCCGAGTTGATTTATATGGATCGGGTCGATCCGTCGATCTACGTCGCGTTTCCGCTCAAAACCGACCCGGCGGAAATCGCGCCGGAACTGGCGGGCCGCGCGGTGAGCGTCATCATCTGGACGACCACCCCGTGGACGCTTCCGGCGAACCTCGGCATCTCGTTCGGACCGGATTTCGACTACGTCGCGGTCGAAGTCGGCGAACATGTGTATGTCGTCGCCGAAAAACTGCTCGAAGACCTCGCGAAATCGTTCGGCTGGACGGAAACGACCAAACTGGCGACTTTCAAGGGCGCGGCGCTCGACCGGAAACTGGCGCGGCATCCGTGGCTCGACCGCGATTCCCTGCTCATGGTCGGCGACCACGTCACGCTCGACGCCGGCACCGGCGCGGTCCACACCGCCCCCGGCCACGGCGCGGAAGACTTCCAGATCGGGAAGGTCTACGGGCTGGAAGCCTACTGCCCGGTCGATCACCGCGGACAGTTCGTGGACGAAGTCGAACATTTCGCCGGAATGATGGTGTTCGACGCGAATCCGAAGATCATCGCTTTCCTCAAGGACAACGGAACGCTCATCAAGGCGGAAGACTATCCGCACAGCTACCCGCACTGCTGGCGGACCGACACCCCGACCATTTTCCGCGCCACCCCGCAGTGGTTCATCTCGATGGACGCCGCCGAACTGCGCGAACAGGCCATCGCCGAAATCGGGCGGGTCGCGTGGCTGCCGACGTGGGGCGTGGAGCGGATGAAGAACATGTTCTCCAACCGCGGCGACTGGTGCGTCTCGCGCCAGCGCGCGTGGGGCGTGCCGATTGCGGCCCTCCGCTGTACGAAATGCGGCACCGAACACGCGAGCGCCGAACTCATGGACCGCGTCGCCGGATTTTTCGACACGGAAGGTGCCGATGCGTGGTACCTGCGTCCGGCGACCGACTTCGTCGAGCCGAATTTTGTCTGCGCCGAGTGCGGCGGGGCCGAATTCGACAAGGAAATGGACATCCTCGACGTCTGGCTCGACTCCGGCACAAGCTGGCAAGTGATGGAACGCGCTGGACTTGCGACCGCCGACGGCTATGCCTCGGACGTCTACATCGAAGGCTCCGACCAGTTCCGCGGCTGGTTCAACTCGTCGCTCATCGTCGGCCTCGGCATGCGCGGCCACGCGCCCTACAAACAGGTCATCACCCACGGCTACGTGGTGGACGGCACCGGGCGCAAGTTTTCAAAGAAACTCGGCAATGGCCGCGAACCCGACGAGATCATCGCCCAGGGCGGCGCCGACATCGCGCGCCTCTGGACGGCGAGCGTCGATTTCACGGAAGACGTCCGCCTGTCGGACGAAATCCTGACCCGTATCGGCGACGCCTACCGCAAGCTGCGCAACACGTTCTGCTATCTGGTCAACAATCTGGCCGGGTTCGATCCCGCGACGGACGCCGTTCCGACCGCCGAACTGGTCGAAATCGACCGCTGGGCACTCGCCAAAACCAACGAACTGGTGGCGAAGGTCCGCGCGGCCTATGAAGCCTACAATTTTCAGGGCGTCTACTTCGCGGTACTGAATTTCGCGACCACGGAGCTTTCGAACGTTTACTTCGACGTCCTGAAGGACCGGCTCTACACCTCCGCGCCGAAATCGGTCGAACGCCGCTCGGCCCAGACCGCCCTTTACGAGATCACGCACCGGCTCGCCCGGCTCGTGGCCCCGATTCTGGCCTTCACCGCCGATGAAGTCTGGGAAAAAC
>JAAFHI010001041.1 GCA_013298335.1 Actinomycetota bacterium | reverse complement strand
TTTTTTTTTTTTGTGGCGCAGACGACGGCCTCCGAGATTCTTTTCGGGCTCGGCTGCGAACTGGTGGTCGAGGACGACGGTTTTTCGGAATGGATTGCGCCGAGCTGGCGGGTGGACGTGAACATCGAGGAAGACCTCGTCGAGGAAATCATCCGCCACGTCGGGTACGACGCGATTCCGGCGACGCTCCCGACGTGGGGCGGCGCGGGCGAGTATCTCGCGGGTGAAAACCGGCGCCGGGCGATTCGGCAAACCCTTGTCGGCGCAGGGTTTTACGAGGCGATTTCGTTCAGTTGGGCGGCGGAATCCACGCTTGCGCTGGTCGGTGCGCCTGCCGGTGTCCTCATTCAAAATCCGATTGACCAGAACGAGGACCGGGTGCGGACCTCGCTCCAGCCGGGCATTCTGCGGGCGGTCGCCAACAACTTCCGTTTCGGGACGACCGACGTCCGCCTGTTCGAATTCGGCAACGTGTTCGAGGGTGACACGGAAAACCTGCGCGAGCGGGAACGGGTGGCGCTCGTGGTGGCGGGAACGCCCGAAGGCGACGACTGGCGCGGGCCGGGCCGCCGCGAGAGTTTCCATACGCTGAAGGGCGTGCTGGAAACGGTTTTCGGCGAACTCAAGGTGAAGGGAATCGAGATCGACGCGCCGGGCGATGCCATCGGTTTTTTCCCCGGACAGGTCGCGGACGTCCGCCTGGATGGCCGGTTTCTCGGTCGGTTCGGGCGCGTGAGCGCGGAAATCGCCGAGGAATTTCGCTTCAAACAGCCGGTCTACGTCGCGGAACTCGACCTCGCCCCGCTGCTCGATCAGGCGCAGGTTTTCGAGCCCTATCGTCCGCTGCCGGAATTTCCGGCGGTGGAACGCGATATTTCCGCGATGCTCGATTCGACGGTGACGTTCGGGGCGATCCGGAAGGCGTTCGAGGCGCTGGCGATTCCCGAACTGGTCGACGTGCGGCTGCGCGAGGTGTTCACCGGCAAGCAGATTCCAGAAGGAAAACGCGCGCTGACGTTGAACTTATGCTATCGTGCCGACCGCCGTACGCTCACCGATGAAGAGGTCGCCACCCAACACGCCCGGGTTCTCGAAACCCTGCGGAACGATCTCGGCGCGGTGATCCGATAGCCGTCCGAATTGTCCTGTCCCGAATAAAAAGCAAGCTCATACCGGAACGAACCAAGGGGGTCTCGTGACAGCACCGCTCAACGGAATGGAGAAGTTCAATCACCTTGAAGACAAGCTCTACCGCATCGTCGAACAGATCAAGACGATCCGGCAGGAGAAGGAAGCCCTCGAACGGGAAGTCGCCTCGCTGCGACGCGACGTGTCGTCCCGCGCCGAGGAAAACGACCGGCTCAATCAGCGGATTCATCAGATGCTGAACGAGCGCGACACCATCAAGGTGAAGGTTGAAGCCATGCTCGACGCGATTGCGCTGGTCGAGCCGGAACTCGCCGCCGAGGCCGCCCGCCGGAATTGAGAACGGGGATGCGCGGCGCAGGTCGGCGAGGGACGACATCAAGGGGATCGGTCCTGTGTGTACCAGCCAGGGTAAGACGCTCATGACACCGCACGACCCCAACGTCGCGTAGAGGAGGCCGCTCCGCATGTCAGTATCCAACGACGCCGGAACGACGACCCAGACGGTCGAAGTCAGGATTTACAATCAGGTCTACAACATCCGCGGCGACGGCAACAGCGCGTACATTTCGGAACTTGCCACCTATGTCGATACGAAAATGCGCGAAGTCGTCAGCGGCACGCACACGGTGGACTCGCTGCGGGTCGCGATTCTGTCGGCCCTGAAAATCGCGGACGAACTCTTTCAGGCGCAACGCAAAATCGAACAGCTCGACGGCGTCATCGCCGAGCGCAGCGTCGAATACGCCAACCTGCTCGACAGCGTGCTTCGCAAGGACACGCCCGCCGAGGCCGCCAAGAAATAGGCTCATGCACTTCACGCCGTTGCCGCCGCCCGACGACGCGGCGATTTCATCCGCGCAGTTCGAACGCCTCACGCGGCTGTTCACGCTCGCGCACGGCGTTGGCGACGCGCTCGGCTCGGAAGTGACCGACCCGGCGCAGTTGCTCCTCGTCGATGCCGCCGATCTGGCGGCCTGCGTCC
>JAAFHI010000130.1 GCA_013298335.1 Actinomycetota bacterium | reverse complement strand
GCCGGCGGGAATCTCTTTCTTTCCATCGGCGTCCCGATTCTGTTCCTGCTCATCTACCTTCCGGTGATGCGCGCCGAGGAAAGCCACCTGTACCGCATTTTCGCCGAGGACTACCCGGCCTACGCCAAATCGGTCCCATTGATTCTTCCGAAACTCACGGCGTTTCCGGCGGCCTGCCGCGACGGGTTCGAAACGGCCCTCTATCGCCGTCACCGGGAATACCGGGCGCTCATCGGGCTGTTTGCCGTTTTTGCACTCTTATTCTTGAGGATGTGGTGGAAACCATGAGCGCCGAACCGAAAGCCAGACTTCTCGAACAGACGTTTTTTCACCGTGGCCGCGTTTTCGACACGTCGCACGACATTGTCGAATTGCCGTCCGGCATTCGCCTCGAACTCGACGTGATTCACCACAACGGCGGCGCGGCGGTGCTGCCGATGTTTGAAAACGGCGACGTTCTGCTCGTGAAACAGTATCGCCACCCGGCGGAAGAGGAACTTCTGGAGATTCCCGCCGGTCGGCTCGAAGCTGGAGAAGACCCGGCGATTGCCGCCGAACGCGAACTGGAAGAGGAAACCGGCTTTCGCGCCGCGAGGATCGAATTCGTCACCCAATTCTACGCGCTGCCGGGGTACAGCCGGGAAATCCTCTATTGCTACGTCGCCACCGGTCTGACGCCGGGAAAACTCAACCTCGACGACGACGAAGACATCGCCACCATCCGCCTTCCCTTTGCAAAGGCGCTCGAACTGGTCCGCACCGGCGGCATCAAGGACGCCAAATCCATGATGACGATCCTGCTTGTGAACGCCGAACGCGGACCCTCGAACGCGGAGTAAACCAAGCATTTTCGAATATCCCTCAGTTTCGAGTCTTCTTCAGGCTTGAAATCACCCTTTCATTGCTTGAAATGCCGCTTTTCTTGAATGAAATATTGAATTCATCGAGTGAAATGATGGATTTCACTCGTGCTTTTCTGGTTTCACGGTCTGCAACGCAGGGTTTCAACCCGACAACGCGGCGGTTCAACTCGCGCAGTGTCGTTTTTCACCTTCGAACGTGGTGTTGATGGTCCTTTTTCGAATTTTTCCGGTGTTCCCTGACGGAAATTCGGGTTGCCGCATTTTTTTTTGATTCGTATTATCGGCAGTAACCGCACAAACAGATTTTTCATGCCTTTTCGACTGATCAGGGTCGCCAGGGCGCGAGAGTTTTCCAGACTTTTCCCCCGTCGGATGACTCTGACCGTTTCAACTCGCTCGAAAACCAGCCAACCGAACGTTTTTCCCTTTCCCCGCGCGGATTGTTTCGCGCAGTCCGCAGGAGACGTACGCTATGTCCAACGCCTCGACGATCTCGCGCCGCCGTCTGTTTTCCGGAAACTTTTCCAGCGCCGAAAGTTCTCCTTCCGTCACCGAGCCAGCCGCCGGACAGGAAGAGACGACGCCGGAATCGGCACCCTTCGAATCCAAAGCCACGGGCCTGCCGACCCTGCCCCCCATCGAAGTCGTCGCCATGACGCGCATGGCCTACGGGCCGCGCCCCGGCGATCTCGACCGGGTGCGCACCGTTGGGTTGACCGCCTACGTTGACGAGCAGCTTTCGCCGGTCGACACCGACGACACCGACTTCAATACCCGCGTTCAGGCCCAGACGATGCGGATCAACTACGGGGCGGATCCCGGCGGGGCCTATCCGGCGCTCGACGAGATGCGTCCGCTGCGAACCCGCACCCAGGGACTTTCGGATTTCTGGCCAATTGGCAATCAAAACAACACCGTCGCTTTCCAGGAGCGGATTCGCCCGCTTGAGGAAATCCGGAACGAGACTTTTCTGCGCGCGGTCTACAGCAAGTGGCAATTGCGGGAAGTGCTGGTCGAATTCTGGCACGCCCATTTCAACGTGGATGCACAACGGGTCGATTCGCGGATTTACGCGACTTGGCCGCTGTACGACCGGCACATGCGGGCCAACTGGAACGGAAATTTCCGGACCCTGCTGGAAGGCGTCACCAAAAGCATCGCGATGATGTACTACTTGAACCTCGTCAGCAGCCGGAACACCGGCCCGAACGAGAACTACGCCCGCGAACTTCAGGAACTGCACACGCTCGGCGCGGAGAATTACTATACCGACCCCGCCGCGGCCCGCTTTCCGCCGGGCACGACCGCGACCGGCTACACCGAACCCGATGTGAAGGAAATCGCCAGGGCGCTGACCGGCTGGTCCATCGAGAGCGGTCAGCGGGTCAACGGACAGTTGACCCTGCCGAACACTGGCAACTTCCGGTTCGTCACGCAGTGGAACGACACGGGTGTCAGGAAAATCCTCAATCAGACCATTCCGTCGCCGACCACCGACCCGATGTCGCAGGGCCAGCGGGTGCTCGACATCCTCGCGGGCCATCCGAACGTCGCCAAATTCGTGGTTACCAAGCTCTGTCGGCGGCTGATTTCCGACACGCCGCCGACCTCGGTCATCAAGAAGGCGGTCGCGGTCTGGCTTCAGAACGTCAACGCCCCCGACCAGTTGAAAAAGGTCATCCGGGTGATTCTGCTGTCGCCCGAATTCGCTCAGGCCTTCGGCGGGAAAACGAAGCGACCGTTCGAGTACGCGGTGTCTTTCCTCCGGGCCTCGGAAGCCAATCTGGCCAACAACGGCGGCGGATACACCTACTATTCCCTCGTCGGCGAGGCCGGTCATCCGCTGTTTCTCTGGCCTACCCCGGACGGTTTTCCCGACCGGAGCGACTTCTGGCTGAACACCAATTCCCTCCGGGCGAGCTGGCGCAACGTCACGAATGCGATCGCCGGCGCCTACTCGACCGTCACGTTCGACCTGCGCTCGAAGATTCCCCCCGGAGTCACCACCTCGGCGCAAATCGTGGACTTCTGGATCAACCGGCTGCTCGGACGAACCGTGACCGCCGACATCCAGACCAGTCTGGTCGATTACCTCCGCAATGGCGCCAGCGCGGACGTGGCACCGCCCGGCACGACCGCCGAAGTGACCACCCGCATCAACCGCCTCGTGGGCAGAATCTGCGTCACCCCGGATTTCTGGTGGCGATAAGCACCACCCGGACTTCCGGTTTGGATAAAGGAGCAATTCAATGACGTTGTCGAGACGTGAATTCGTGATCGGATCGAGCCTGACGGCGGCGTATTTCGCCGGGCTCGGCACTCAAATCGGAAGCGTGGCTTTCGGTCAGACTTCCGCCCAGCGGGACATCCTGGTGGTTCTTTTTCTGCGTGGCGCGATGGACGGCCTCAACTTCTGCGCGCCGGTCAACGACCCGCAATACATATCCTTCCGTCCGAACCTGCGGATTCGAGGCGACGGAACCACTCCAGGGCTGGCGCTGGCGAATCCAATCGGGACGGGCGTGGATTTCCGCCTGCACCCGAGCGCTCAACCCCTGCTTGATCTGTATCAGGCCAATGCCCTCGCCATCGCGCACGCGACAGGACTGACGGTGCCGAACCGGAGCCACTTCGAGGCGCAGGGCCTGATGGAGGGCGGAAATCCGAACGCCCGCCAGGTGACCGGATGGCTCACCCGGTATCTGACGACCATCGGGGGGCAGTCCGGGGTGGTGCCGTCGCTGGCCGCCTCGTCGAATCTTCCCAGTTCGCTGATCGGCAGCGGCAGCACGATTGCGATGCCGAACGTATCCGGGTTTGCGCTCCCCGGCGATTCGACCATCTTCACGCCGATGCAGAGCTACTACACCGGCACGACGCAGTTGCACCGGACCGGCGCGACCGCGCTCAACGCGCTGCAAACGGTCAACGCCGCGCTCGGTCGTCCGGCGACCGGCGGAACGGTTCCGACCTACGCCCCGGAAGGCGGCGCGGTCTACGCGCAGGCCGAAACCCAGAGCGGAACGCTGGGCAGCGCGCTCATCACCATCGCTCGCATCATCAAGATGGAAGTCGGCCTCCAGGTCGCCACCCTCGATATCGGCGGCTGGGATACCCACAACAATCAGGGAACGACCACTGGAACCTTCGCCAACAACGTCGATTCGCTCGCCCGCAACCTGATGGCGTTCTACAACGACATGACTCGCTATCGGCAACGGGTCACGCTCGTGGTGATGAGCGAATTCGGACGCCGAATTCAGGAAAACAACAGCGGCGGCACCGATCATGGCCGCGCCAACGTCATGATGGTCCTCGGCGCGAACGTCAACGGGGGCCGCATGTACGGCAACTGGCTCGGTCTCGCCGACCGGTTCCTCGACGGCGGCGATCTCGCCGTGACGACCGACTACCGGCAGGTCCTCGCGGAAATCATCATGCGGCGGGGCCAGAATCCCCAGCTCAACGCGGTGTTCCCGCAACTCGGGACCTATCGCCCGCTCAACATCGTTCAGGGGTCCGACCTGCCGGTCGTTTAGCCCGTTTCCGGTTTCAATTTCCCGACCCGCCGTTTTTTCGGCGGGTTTTTTCTTTTTTTCGTCGTCTTGTGGCACCGGATTTGCAATAACCTTGGCGAAACCACGATTTCGGCCAGAAAGAACGGAAATCCACCCGAAATCGGTTATGAACTACACGATATCCAACACGGAGGAAGTAACGATGAAAACCACGAGAACTTTCAAATCCCTTTGCCTGGCTTTATTGGCGGTGGTCGTATTCGCTCAGTTCACGGCGTTCGGACAGGACGATGACGCCAAGCGCGGCGGTTTCGGACAGGGCGGATTCCGAATTCAACGTCAGGTGGACCAACTGGTTCAACTGGCCCACGCGCAGTCGGATGACGCCTATCACGAATACGAAGAGCGTTCGTCCGATACCCGCTACGGCACGCAGGCCGTCATCGACAATCTCTATCGGACGCAGGCCTTCAGCGCCAGCGTCGATCTGTTCCAGAGAATGGTCGGCGAGCGCCGGTCGGAACGCGATCTTCGGCAGGCGCTGAACTACCTGATGAGCCAGTCCTACACGGGCAGCCGGTCGAATGAAATCCGGACTACCCTTCAGAACATCCAGCAGGCGCTGCGCAACAACGGCAACGGCCGCTTTCCCGGAAATGGCGGCAATCCCGGCAACGGCGGCAATCCCGGCAACGGCGGGTTTCCCGGAAACAACAGCGGCCAGTTGCGCTGGACAGGCCGCGTGGACGCCGAAGTGAACATCTACATCCAGAGCGGCACGGCGCGGACCCAGACCATCGCCGGCGCCCCGACCTTCGGCGAACAGTTCAGCTTCACGAACGCCCTTCCGCGGGTTCCGGTCACCGTCTCGGTGAACAAGCTTCGCGGTCGCGGCCAGGTTGACGTCATTCAGCAACCGTCACGTCAGAACGGATTCACGGCGATTGTCCGGATCGTTGACCGTGACGGCGGCGCGGGCGACTACGACTTCCAGCTCAACTGGTAACCATTCACCTCACGGGCGGGGAAAAACTGTCCCCCGCCCGCATTTTTGCGGGTCACGACTTGAACCGGCAAAACGAAGTTGCCTACTATGGCCGGTCGGATTCCCAACGCTGACCACGGCAACATTTTTCAATTTTTCGTGGCCCCGAACACCTCTCCCAAGGAGCGCACTCATCCAATGTCCGTAAAACATTTTGCTCTGGCCGCCGGCGCGGCACTTCTGCTGGCCGGTTCGACGACGGCCATGACCTTCACTCTTCAGGACGGCCACCACGCCGAGGAACACGGCGAAAAAAAGAAAGGGTCCGGCTGGAAGGAACGCGACGACTTCCATGAAGTCATGGGCGGAACCTTTCACCCGAGCGAGGAAGGCGATCTGAAGCCGATTCGGGCCCGGGCCCGGGAACTCGCCGAAAAAGCTGCCGTCTGGTCGAAGTCGAAGCCTCCGAAGCAGTTCGATTCACCGACGATCAAGGCCACGCTGGCCAAACTCGCCGCCGAATCGCAGGCGCTTGCCGACCGCGTGGCGGCCAATGCCGGCGACGAGGAAATCAAGAAATCGCTCGCCGCCCTGCACGACCGCTTCCACGAAGTCGTGGGACAGTGCAAGGAATCCTCGGACGCGCACAAAAAAGCCCATCCGTAACCACCTGCCGGACGGGACGGGACAGAAGTCCGGATGATTCCATCGGGGACTTCGATAACCGTCCCTTCATTCTTCGGGGGGCATCGTCAGGCCATCGTTTCAGGCTCCGGCGACGCCGACGGAACTTGACACATTGCGCAATTCAAAGGAATATGGACTCCCGTAATGCACATGTTGAGATTCCTTTTACTTCTCAACGGCGTCACACGCGCCTCTTCCCTGCTTTGCTTCGACGTTCGCAAGACGGCGTGAAGCCGTGGGAAACAGGTGTTTTCATGCGTTTGCGTAAAGCCGCACACGATGAATCACGGTTTAACCCCAACGGATACGCAGGTTAAACGGGCCACAAGCAACATTAGTTTGAAGAAGGAGAGACATCGAACCCATGCGACCCATCAAACACGCTGAGAAAGCGTTGTCGAAACTCGCCGGCGGATTGTTCAATTCGATTCAGGCCGTCAACAAGTACCGGCCCGCGCCCTCATTCACGCCGAAATGGTCCGACAAGCCCATGCTCAAGTCATGGCAGAAGACCAAGCCGACCCTCGGCTGGCCCCGGACGACCGATTCGCTGTGCCCGAAATGCGTCAAGGAAGCACGCGAGAAAATCATCGGCGGTGAAGTTGACTACACGATTCTCATCAATGAACGGGTGGGTGAAATCAAGGCGCAGATCGTCAAGCGTCACAATGCCGAAACCGGTCGCGACGAAGTGTGGATGGAAAAGGAATGTCCGACCCACGGCAAGTTTGAAGACCTGATGGCCATGGATGCCGAATTTCTGGCCCATATCGAAGCCCAGTTCCCCGGCCGTGACATCGACGCCCACAACGACGACAAGCTGCACAACCACGGGACCAGCACCATCAAGCATGGCCGCGGTTCGGTCCTGACGGTCGACCTTACCAATCGCTGCAACATGATGTGCGACCCGTGCTTCATGGACGCGAACCAGGTCGGATTCGTCCACGAACTCTCCTACGACGACGTCAAGCAGGTGCTCGACAACGCGATCAGCATCAAGCCGCGCCGCCAGATGTCGGTCCAGTTCTCCGGTGGCGAGCCGACGCTGTCGCCGCACTTCCTCGAATCCGTCCAGTACGCCCGCAAGGTCGGCTACAACAGCGTGCAGGCCGCCACCAACGGCATCGAATTCGCCAAGAGCAAGGAATTCTGCCGCCAGGCCGCCGAAGCCGGTCTCCGCTACGTCTACCTCCAGTTCGACGGCATCGGCAACGACGCCAACAGCCACCGCCAGGTCGGCAACCTCTTCGACGTGAAACTGCGCGCCATCGAGAACCTGCATGAAGCGGGCGTCGAAATCGTGCTCGTCATCACGCTGGTCAACGGTATCACCAACGACCAGGTCGCGCCGATCATCCGCTTCGCGCTCGACAATCCGAAGAAGATCGCCTTCATCTCGTTCCAGCCGGTGTCGTTCACGGGCCGCGACGAAGACATCACCGACGAACGCCGCCTGCGCCAGCGCTACACCCTGTCGCACCTCGCGCACGACGTGAAGGAACAGGTCGGCATCACCGAACCGACCCGCGACTGGTTCCCGATTTCCGTGATGAGCACCATCGCCGACTTCGCCGACCTCGCCCACGGTCCGGACGCCCAGTTCGGCCACCTGAGCTGCGG
>JAAFHI010000514.1 GCA_013298335.1 Actinomycetota bacterium | reverse complement strand
ACCATCAGCCGTCCGTCCGTGAAATAGACGTTTTGCCGGACTTGGGCGCGGAAATCCCATCCGGCTTCCTGCACGGCGGGAAGAATGTACTGCGTGATGATGTCGGCTTCGCTCAGGCTCTTTTTGCTCATCAGGCGGGGCAACGTCACCAAACTGAATGGGGTGGGGCGTATAATGCAAACAAAAAAGCCCGGCTTGCAACCGGACTTTTTCGCTTTTTCCCGCTTTCAGGTGAGTAATCAGGTGAGTGACCGTCGGTCTTTTCCTGACACTGCCCGTAAGCTATTGAATTATATGGAGCCGACTACCGGACTTGAACCGGTGACCTACTGATTACGAATCAGTCGCTCTACCAACTGAGCTAAGTCGGCGTAAAGTGCCTTCCCCAATTTGGGAACGTGGAGGATAGCATACCTGTCAAGAGGGAGTCTGGGGAGTCTCGTGGGTCTGGAGAGTCTTGGGAGTCAAAAGAACCCGGACGGTGAAAAAAGGTGAAATTGGTTTCCGACTCCCCAGACGCTCAAGACTCCCGAGACTCCCCAGACTTTTTCCCCACCATCGTTGCCACAATTCCCCAGATCTCGCGGTCGTTGCGTTCGAGGGAGAATCCGGCGGCGGCCACGGCTTCACGGGTGCGGCGGTTGAGGCGGCAGCCGGCGGCGAGCCGCTTTTGAAGCGGGGTGAGCAGATCGGCGAGCAGTCCGAGAACATGCGGTGGGCGAATGTGTTCGAGAAAGAGCGCCTTGCCGCCGGGTCGCAGGACGCGGCGGATTTCCGCGAGCGTTTGCGCGGGATCGTCAACGGTACAGAGCACCAGCGTCGAGACGACCGTGTCGAAACTCGCGTCGGGGAAGGGAAGATGTTCGGCGGGCGCGGTTTCGAAGCGGACCGGCAGGTTCGATACGACCGGTTTGGTCCGGGCGATGGCGAGCATGGCCGGTTCGGGGTCGGTGAAGACGAGCGAGCCCGCGTTGGAATAGAGCGCGAGGTTGACGCCTGTTCCGCCGCCGATTTCAAGCACGTCGCCGATGGCCAGCGGAAGCAGCGCGCGCCGTCGTTTGCCGAAAACGCGGCGTTCGAGCGGGCGCATGCAGTCATCGTACTGTTCGGCGAATCGGCACATCGCCTACGTCCCGGTAATGGAGCGGTCCTCGACATCCAGGCCGCGCGGTTCGTCGTCCATTGCTTCAAGCCCGCGGCGGATGATGTCGGTCACCGAGATGACGCCGATGATCTTGCCCATTTCGACGACGGGCGCGCGGGTGAGTTTGTTGGAAGCGAGCAGGCGCGCCACGAACTTCACGTCGAAGGAGGGATCGACGATGAACAGCGGCTTGGTCATCACCTGATGAACCCGCGCCTTGTCGAAATCGCCGCCGGTGGCCACCACTTTGTAGACGATGTCGCGGTCGGTGATGATGCCGTGCGCGTCGTACTCATCGCGGGGATTCACAATCAGACAGTGGACGCGGTGACGGCGCATCAGTTCGACGGCTTCGCGAACCGTCGCGTCGCCGTCGGTAAAATCGAAATCGAGCGTCATCAGGTCTCGTGCGCGCATAGGAAACCTCAGGAAAGGATGAAGGATGAAGGATGAAGGATGAAGAAAAGGTGATGTTCGCCCTTCAAGGAAACCGAATTCCAGAGTACTTCATTTTCATCCCTCATCCTTCATCCCTCATCCTTTTGTTTTAGCCGCTGCCGGTTTCACGCCGCTTGGCGATGAGCCGGTTGGCTGCCTGGCGAAGGACATCGGGGATGGCCTTGCTCTTGCCGAGGTTGACCAGATCACGGCTTTGAAGCCGGTTGATGTATTGCATGCTGAAGTTGAACGGGCAGCGCGAGTTTCGGACGAGGTTGTGCATGATCGCGTAATTGCTGACCCATCCACGGTTCATCGCAATCACCCGCAGCACGTCTTCACTGATGCCCTTGATGTTGGCGATGCTTTCGACCTCGGTTTCGCTGATCCGTGGGTTCTTGACGACGGCGGTGGCGACCAGCCGGTTCGAATCGCGGATGAGAATGGAGCGGGCATCGCGTCCGCCTTTGAGTGCGGCGAAGATGCGCTCCTTGACCGACATTTTGGCGATCTGCTGGAAAACCGACAGTCGAGCATTGGCATCTTCGCCAAGTTTGGCGTCGGCGAGCAGGTCGATGCCCTCTTCGTTCTTGATGGAAGCGAGCATGGCTTCGAAGGCCGCGTCGGCATCTTCCGGCAGCGGCGCGTCGTCGGAGAAGGTTTGTCCGACGTCGGCTTCGTAGGATGCCAGCAGTGACTGGAACTCGGCCTCGAAGGCTTCCTCGGAAATCGGCGGAATATCGAGTACGGCGGCGAACTTGGCCGCGCGGGCCTGGCGTTCGCGCGAAACCTGTTCCGCGCCGAGCTGTTTCTCGAAGAATTCGGTTTTGACTTCACGCGCCCGGCGGACGGCTTCAAACGTACTCGACGGATTGTTGAGAACGGCCTCGATGATGTCCGGCAGGCGAATCAGTCGCTGCTGGTTGATGGTGACGGCTTCGAGCAGCGAGCCGTCGGACGAATTCCTGGCGAAGGCGAGCACCGCCGCGTCGGGAATGGACGAGTTCACGAGCAGCGTTTCGCCGAGTTGCGAGGTGAGGTTGTCCCAGAGCAGCAGGTAGTGGAGGACTTCCTCCGGCGTGTCGCGGTTCTGGGCAATCGGAACGAGTTTGTCCGGTTCCAGTTCGGCGATGGCCTGCCGCGCGGCGGTGGCGATTTCGGCATCCTCGTCGGATGTCAGAAGCACCTGCGCGAAGAGCAGGTCTTCCGGACCGAGTGGCAGCTTGCCCTGCGCCACCATCAGGCGCGCCTGCCGCGGGGCTTTCCCCTGCTGAATCATCGCAATCGGGCCGACCGACGAGATTTTTCCGGAGGGTTTGAAGGTCTCTCCCCTGGCCTGCGCGGGCGTGGTGATCGGCGGGGCGGGGCGGGGCGCCAAAGGCGGCAGCATCAGCGGTTCGGGCTCGGGACTTGCCGTGGCCACCGGTTCGGGCGGTGGTGCCGGAGATTGGGCCGGGGGCGGTGAATCCAGAAACATTTCCGGAATCAGGTCGGCGACCGATTTCGACGATTCGAACCGGCTCTGCGCCGCGGCTTCGCCGCTCACCTGCCGCCGTCCGAATTCCTTTTCGAGAAACTCGGTCTTGACCTCGCGGGCGCGGCGTTCGGCTTCCGGGGTCCGGCGCGGGTTGTGAAGAATCGCCTCGATGAGCTGCGGATTGCGGATGAGCCGCTGCTGATTGACGGTGAGCGCTTCGATGAGCGTCGAATTTCCCGTCGAGAATGCCAGTTGAACCACCGCGCCGTCGGGCGTCGTCGGGTTGAAGAGGACGGCTTCCGCGACCGATTCGGGAACACCGGGCGTCACGCACAGAAATGAGAGCAATCCGGGCGCAGTCGCTTCACTGCGGGCGAGGGGGAGTAGGACTCCGGGGTCGATGGACCCGACCGAAGCAATGGCGGAAGACTGGATTTCAGGGTCCAGGTCGCGCATGAGAATGGCGAGCGCTTCCAGCAGAATTTCCGGCGGAAGGGGCAGCAGTCCTTTGGCCGCCGCAAGTTTGGCGGCTTTCGGGGCGGAACCTGATCGGATGGCGTCAAGAACGGGATGACTCATGAAATGGCGTCCAAGGCATTCCTTTATGAACGCATTGTGTGGTGATTTCGTGCGGAGCCCGAACAGTAATCATCGGCGGGCGGCCTGTCAAAAAATGAGTCTGGGGAGTCTTGTGGGTCTTGAGCGTCTTGGGAGTCGGAAAAAAACGATGAATGATGAACGATGAACGATGAAGTTTGAAAAAACCGAAGTTGCGAGGAGTTTTGGAAAAGGACTTGACACTTGGTAGTCGGAAAAGTCTGCTCGACTCCCCAGACTCCCCAGACTCCCCAGACTCCC
>JAAFHI010000720.1 GCA_013298335.1 Actinomycetota bacterium | reverse complement strand
CTTGACGCGCCGGGCGTCGCCGTTGGCGTCGCGCAGCACGCGCGTGATGTCGTGATTCCCGATGAAGGTCACGTTCATCGTCGCGTCGCCGTAGAGCGGGTCGTCTTCGAGCGTTTTGGTGATCCGCGTCGCGTCCACATCCTTATTACATGTGAAGTCGCGAACGGCGTAGAGCAGCGGGAAGTCGAACTGCGTCTTGAGGCCGGTGTCGATGCCGTCCCAGCCGGTCTTGCCGCCGCGATAGAAGGAAATCACCTTCGGATCGCCGTTCCAGACTTCACCCACGTCGAACAGGTTCGGGAAGTGCGCGTCGATCTCTTTCTGCCAGTCGCGCCAGAAAGCGCGGTCCACGTAAGGGTAGGTATCGAGCCGCAGGCCGTCCTGCCCCGAAATGTAGGTCCACCAGAGCGAGTTCTGGATGGCGTATTTCCGGTAATCCGCGTCGCGGCCATTGAGGTCGGGCAGAAATCCGGCGAACCAGCCGTCGGTCACGAGGGCGCGGGCTTCCGGCGTGGCCTTCGGATTCACCATCGTCGGAATGTCGAAATTGCAATCGACGTGCTTCCCGACCGTTCCGTTGAACCACGTCGGCGTCGGCGGGTTCTTCACCCACGCATTGAACGGCCCGGTGTGGTTCGGCACGACGTCCTGAATGAGTTTCATCCCGCGCTTGTGGAGTTCCCGGCAGAGTTCCTGATAGTCGGCCAGCGTGCCGAAATGTTCTTCCACGCCGTAGAAATCCATCATTCCGTAGCCGTGGTAATCAATGCCCGATTCGTTGTTGTTGTCGTAAACCGGAGTCAGCCAGACCGCCGTTGCGCCGAGCGACTTGATGTAGTCGAGATTTTTGATGACACCGCGGATGTCGCCGCCGTGGTACTGCTTTTCGGCGCTCCGGTCGTAGGTCTTCTTGCCCGGACGCGGCTCGTTGTTCGACGGGTCGCCGTCGGCGAACCGGTCGATCATCAGAAAGTAGATGACGTCGTCGCGCGTCAGCCCCTGATAGTTGCCCTTCGTCGGCAGCGGCTGGAGCAGCGGCCAGTCGGACGTGACCGTCTTGCCGTTGGCGGTGATTTCAAAACTCGCCTTGCCGACCTTCGCGCTCGGAGTGAGGGTGAGGTCGCAAAAAAGGTACGACCCGTTGGCCGAGGTTTTGGTCGCGCCGACGGTCACGCCGGGCGCGCTCGTCTTCACCGTCGCGCCGGAGAGATTCTCGCCGGTGAACATGACGGTGATTTCGGTCGGTTTCGTGACCGTCCACCAGTTGGGCGGTTCGACCTTGGTGACGGTCTGGGCCTGCGCCGCTGCGCAGAACATCAGTCCGCCGAGCAGCAATGACGGGATAAGTTTTCCAAATCGCATGACCGGAGTATGTCCTTTTTCGGGAACGAAATATGCTTCTTGCAGGGTGTCGGAAATACCGCACCAGGGCATCCGTTACTTCGCGGGGGGAGCGAGCAGGATGCGTTCGGCTTCTTCCATCGCGGCATCGCGGCCGCTTTTCAAATCCGCGATGGTCAAGAGAACGACTTTGTCCGGAACGACGCCAATCCCTTCAAGCAATTTTTGCTGGGTGTTGAAAAACGCCGACTCGCTGATGGCCAGTTTGCCCCCACCCTTCAAATTGCGGTATGTCGAAATCCCGAACAGGCAACCGCAGGTCTGTGTTCCAATAACGGGAGCTTTCCCTTTCTCCTGAAGGGCTGAAGCGAGAATCTCAGCGGCGCTCGCGGTCTCTTCATTTGTGAGAACCGTCACCCGTCCCTTGAAAATTTTCCCCCACTTTGGTGTTTCCAGCAGTTGGGTTTTGGCGTATCTGCGCTCACTAAAACCAACCAGCACATCGCCACCTAAAAAGAATCCCGCGATGGTCAGCGTTTCCGAAAGCAGGCCGCCGTAATTGTCACGCAGATCAAGAATCAATCCGGGGGCTTTCCGGTACGGCTCCAGAGCTTTCTCGAAGACTTCACTTATCTGGGTCTTGCTGTTTCGGCTACCGAAACCGCTCAGTCTGACATAAGCGATTCCCGAGGGAAGCCAACGCCCCTTGACCTCGGGTTCGCTCGATACCACCCGAAGATTGACGGGCACGACGACATTAGCGGTTTCCGAGTGCCTGATCGTCAGCTTAAGCTTGCCGTCAGGTCCCCGTCGATGAAGCAAACGCACAAGTCGGGATAAAGGCGCGCGCACCGGCGGCAACAACGATGCCTCTTCCTTCAACTCTTTCCACAATTCGCCTATGGGGCGGTTGTTGACGAAACGAACCGCCATGCCGGGTGTCACGCCTCCCCTTGCCGCCTCGGAATCGGGCAACACCGATTTGATGACGATTCGTCCTTCGACCAGGGTTAGTTCGACATCGTAGATGTACGACTGGCGAGCCTCCCGACGAGTGACGATTCTGGGTGAAAGAACCCAGGTGTGCGGGTCATTGAGTTCGGAAACCATGTCCTCCAAAAGGGCCCACAGTTCCCTGTCCTGTTGAACTTTTTCAACTTGCGGTCGATATTTCTCGCGGATCGCCTTCCAGTCCACACCGCCCAGTTTGGGGTCAACATGGTAGTCCCGGACGCTTTCCCAAACTTGCTGAAAAACTTCCGACCGTTCCTTCGAGGTGAGCTGTTTCGGCGCTTCCTGCGCGGGAACGGGCGCAACCGCGTTGAAGCAGAACAGGAGCGCCAACGCCAGACTTTTCAGAGCCAAGGGAATGAACCGGGCTTTTCGCGGTCGGGACGAGAACATTCGTTGGTTCATGGGACAAAACCGATCGGTGAAAGTTTTACAGCGTTCCCTTCGTCGAAGGAACGTCGGTCACGCGCGGGTCGAGCCGCGTCGCGGTCATGAGCGCCCGCGCGGCGGCCTTGAACACGCCTTCGAGAATGTGGTGCTGGTTGCGACCATACAACACGGCGATATGCAGCGTCGTCTGGGAATTCTGTGCAAACGAATGCCAGAAATGCTCGGCCATCTCGACCTCGAACGCCCCGATGCGCTCGCGGGTGTTCTCCACCTGATAGACCAGATACGG
>JAAFHI010000328.1 GCA_013298335.1 Actinomycetota bacterium | reverse complement strand
CTTCACGACACTCGACATCCGCGTCGAAGCGCCCGAAACCCTCTTTATCCGCAACAACTTCGCCGATGTCGCCGGGTCCGCCTCGCTGCGCCTGCGCGGGTCGATCATCCAGCCCGACATTTCCGGTCGCATCCTCGTCACCCGCGGACAGATCGAATTCCGCAACGACCGGTTCCAGATTACGCGGGGCGTCGTGACCATGCCCGAAAGCCGCGCGGAGGAAACCTTCTACGACATTCAGGCCGAATCGGTCATCAAGGGCTATCGCGTCATCGTCGGCATTACCGGAACCAACGAAAACCGCCGCCTGGTGCTCCGGTCCGAGCCGAGCCTGCCCGAATCGAGCGTCATTTCCCTGCTCGCGACCGGCACGCTTCCGCCCGAGGGACTCTCCACCCCGACCGTCAACCAGCAGGTCGGCGTCAGCGCGGCCACGACCGTTCTATCGGAACTGCTCACCGAACGGCTCGAAGAACAGACCGGACGCCTCTTCGGCATCAACCGCTTCCAGATCGACCCGCTCCTCGTCGGACGCGGCAACTCTCCGACCGCCCGCCTCACGGTCGGTCGCCGCATCACCAAGGACCTTTCAATCACGTTTTCAACGAATCTCGCCACCGCGCAGGAACAGATCATCCTCATCGAATACCGCCTGCGGAACGACCTCTCGATCATCGGCATCCGCGACCAGCGCGGCAACTTCGGTTTCGACGTGCGGTTTACGAAGCGATTCTGAAGAGCAGCAGTCAGTAGTCAGTAGTCAGTAGTCAGTAGTCAGTAGTCAGTAGTCAGTTTGGAGCATCAACTGAATGCCTTGAAACTGACCACTGACTGCTGACCACTGACTACTGCTTTTGATACCAGATGATGAAGTCGCCGTCGGCGGGCAGGTTCGAATAGGCCGTTCCGACGTAGCCCGCCGAGTGCATCTTCGAACTCGGCAATTCCAGTAAAGCGTTGTTGCTCAACAGGAAACCGCCCGGCGCGAGCATCGTTTCGATGTTCTTGAGCGCGAGGCACTGCTCGAACACGTCGTAGTACACCAGAATGTTGGTCGCGACGATGATGTCGAACTTCTCCTCGGGCGCGAAGTTCGCCCGCTGGAGGACGATGTTCGCCCCGAGCGGCGTGATGGCGCGGGCGGCGGACGGCGGAAACTTCGCCGCGCGGAGCTTGATCGCGTCGTTCCGGGCGGGCGGTACGACCGGAGGAGCGGCGCCGCCGATTCGGTCCCCGAAATGCTCCCAGTAGGCCACGACTTCCGGACTCCAGGTTTTCAGCTTCGTGTCGTAGGGCAACTGGACCACGTAGTCCGCTCCCTTTTCGGCCCGCTTGCGCGCCTGTTCGAGGTGGGCGTTCACCGCCGGGCTGATGTCGAGCGTCGTGACCCGGACCGTTTTGGCATCCGACAACCCGAGCCGGACGAGGCTGTCCATCACGGCGAACGGTTGCAGCGTCTGCTGCGGATAGAAATCGTACCCTTCCTGCTTGTCGGTGAAATCGAGGCCCGGCCCGACGATACCGACGCGCAGCACCCCGCCTGGCTTGAGCCAGCCCCGTTCGAGCATCGACTTGAGCGCCGCCTCGATGGCGTAGTTCGGAAAAATGGACGTATCCGACGACAGCCCGCGATCCTTGTAGATTTTCGAGACTTCGGCGAGCCGGTCCGACGGATCGAGCAGCGACGCCTGGGCGAAGGCGCGACCGTAGGACTGCTGCTCGCGCAGGACGCGCTTGACGTTGTCCATGACGTACGCCTTGAGTTTCACCGGGTCGGTCACGCCCTTGAACCCCTTTTGATCCAGCAGTTGCCGCAAATAGAGCAGCCGCTCGTTCCCGGCGGGTTTCGCCACCGCCTTCAAAAGATCGTCAATCCGCGTTTGAACCCGCTTGTGGGACTCCGGCTCGGCGACGGGTTTCCCCGGTTCCTGGTTCAGAAAGGCGTTCAGTTCGACGATTTCGGGGGCGGTGAAGCGCGGCGCGGCGGTAAAGGTCGTCCCGAAAAAGAGGAAATTGACGAGGCTGTCCTCGTCGCCGCGGGTGACGCGGGCGCGGATGTCGGCGTCGTATTTCGCCGTCCATTTCGCCCAGACCGCCGGCAGATCGGCGTCGCTCGCGGCGCGCAGTTCGGCGGGCGCGGCGTCGTTGAGCGCCAGCAGCACCGGACGCGCGTCTTCGAGCGGCATGAACTCCACTTTCGAGGCCGCCGGTTTTGTCGGAGCGGTTTTTTTCGGGACGGACTTCCCGCGCGGCGTCTGCGCGACGACCGGCACGATCAGGGCAGGAAAAAGACAGAGGGCAAGCAGTCGGGTGCGTTTCATGAGCAGTATCGGGAAGCGTGACGTTGAATGAGCGGGTTGAAAGCCCGCGGAGGCGAGCGATGGATCGTTAGCCCCGGATGGAGCGAGTCCGCGAGCGGGAATCCGGGGAAATGAATGCGAAAAAAGGAATCGTTCAGCCTATGGTCTTTGAAAAATTGTTCCCGTAATAAACGGTTGGTTTGATTCCGGAAAGGCGCGGATGCGCCGCCAGATAATAGCCGCGCCCGTCAGGGCGTGGATTGCGGGGAAACCGTGCCCGGAGCGCCAACGGCGCGGCACAAAAAACAGAGGTGCCGCCGCTGACGCGGCTCACGAATATTTTCCGCCAACCCACCCCGACCTGACGGCCGGGGCTATTATCTGGCGGCGCATTCGCGCCTTTTCCTACCGATTCAAATATTCAAAAACCATCAGCGGGGGACTCTGAACGGCGACACTACAACGTCCCCGCCGCCGACAACAACGGCTTCAACTGGCACACCGCGCCGCGTCGAAGAGTTCCGGCACGACGCCCTGCGTGACCATCCGCGCTGCCATTGCGGCCACTTCCAGACTGAATCCCATGCCGTGGCCGTGGCAGGCGAGCGAAAACCAGACGTTCGGCAGGTCGCGGTAACGTCCGAGCATCGGCAGGCCGTCGGGCGTGAAACCCATGATCCCCGACCAGCGATGCTCGACCGGAACATCCTTCAATTCAGGGAAATACCGATCCTTGAAGGCATCCAGAAAACCATGCACGTCCGGCGCGGCGACATCGTCGTACCCGATTTCAGTCGCGGCGAAATCGCGCCGACCGCCGCCGAGCAGGAAGCGTCCGTCGGGAAGCTGGCGGAAGTACTCGAAACCGTCGTTGGCGTAAACCACGGGTTCAAGAACCCTTTTGGAAACCGGCGCGGTGACGAGTACCTGCCCGCGTACGGGAGAAACCTTGTCGGCGAAATAGCCGTCGAGCAGTGGCGCGTAGGCGTTGAGCGCGACGAGCGCGCGTTCGGCCCGCAGTTTTCCGCGCGGCGTGTCGAGCACAATTCCGCGACCGTCGGCTTCGAGCGAAAAAACTTCGGTGTCATCGAAAATCTCGGCTTTTGAAGTCTCCGCCAGCGCACGCACCAGCTTGACCGGATGAATCCCGCCGTCGTGCGGGTTGACGATGCCGCCGTGGAAGCCACGTCCGAGCGGATCGGTTTCCGAAAAACGCACGTCGAAGCCGTCTTCTCGAATCATCTCCGCCGACGCGCGTAAAACCTCGGCCTCTTCCGCGCTCACCGCCAGCGTCAGGCTCCCGCAGGGACGGTACCCGCATTCCATCCCCGGATTGGCCGCCAGAAACTCGCGCACCCGCCGGTGCGACCCGACCGTGACGGCGAACACCTCGCGCGCGATGGCCCGACCGTAGCGTTCGACCGACACGGCGTAGTGGTCAGCAGTTCCGGCCAGCAGGAAACCGGCGTTGCGTCCGGTGGCGCCCGATGCAAGCCGCCGGCTTTCGACCAGCGCCACCCGCCACGTCGGACGCGCCTGCCGCACATGGTACGCCGCCGCCGTTCCAGCGATGCCGCCGCCGAGAATCACCGCGTCGAAGTACGTGTCGGGAATCGCCCCGTCACGACCGAGGCGGCGCTGTTCGAGATGCCAGTAGGAAGAAGTCATGGGCAGTAGTCAGTAGTCAGCAGTCAGCAGTCAGTGGCCAGTAAGCCAGTAGCCAGTGGTTTTGAAGAAATGAGCCCACTGCCGGAGCGCTTTGGCGAGGCTGTGGGAATCAGGGGCAGCAGTCAGCAGTCAGCAGTCAGTAGTCAGTGGCCAGTGGTTTTGAAGAGATGAGCCCACTGCCGGAGCGCTTTGGCGAGGCTGTGGGAATCAGGGTGGAATGGAAGACGATTTTTTATCAAATGTCCGCCATTTTTTCATATTCCGCCGCTTCGGCGCATCGTTTATGCTGCGGCTGGTTCAAATATCTTTCATTCGACCAGAAAAATCCCCCGGAAACCTATGTCGGACGCCCCGAACATCACGCGCCTGCTTTCCGCGGTCGCCGACGGCGACAAAACCGCCCTCGACGAACTGGTCCCGGTGGTCTACGCCGAGTTGCGCCGGATGGCCCAGCGTTACTTCGCGCGCGAAAATCCCGGCCACACGCTTCAGGCGACCGCGCTCGTCAATGAAGTCTATTTGAAACTCGCCGCCGACCGGACGACCGACTGGCGCAACCGCGCGCATTTTTTCGGCGTCGCCGCCCAGATGATGCGGCACATCCTCGTTGACCACGCTCGGGGGCGGCAGGTCGCCAAGCGCGGCGGCGGGAAGGAAAAACTCGAACTCGATGAGGCGCTCGTCGTCTCGAACGAACCCGCCGCCATCGTCACGGCCCTCGACGACGCCCTCAAAACCCTCGCCGAAAGCGACGAACGCAAGGCCCGCATCGTCGAACTCCGTTTTTTCGGTGGTTTGACCGCCGAGGAAACCGCCGAAGTGCTCGGCGTCTCCGCCGTCACCATCAACCGCGAATGGCGGCTGGCGAAGGCGTGGCTCCAGCGGGAACTGTCAAATACATAGGGCGCGGTTGCGCGGCCCAGGAAAACAGCCCATCTCCGCCGCGCGAATGGTCGAATTTCCGAAATTCTCCCCGCTCATGGTTTTTGAAAAATTGAACCGGTCATACGATGGGTTGAAATTGTCCTGAACAGGCGCGAATGCGCCGCCAGAGAATAGCCCCACCCGTGAGGGTGGGGTGGGTGACGGTGGAGCGCCGAGCCGCAACGCGGCGACACAGCCTGTGTCGCGTCTTCGACGCTCTGAAATTTGGCTACGACGCGACCCCACCCTTCCGGGT
>JAAFHI010000509.1 GCA_013298335.1 Actinomycetota bacterium | reverse complement strand
CCGCAGACCATCGAGAAGACGATCAAGTTCGCCAAGGAACTCGACTGCGACACGATTCAGGTGTCGATTGCGCACGCGTTCCCCGGCACCGAACTCTACGACTACCTCAAGGAGAACGGCTGGCTGACCGAAGGCGCGATGACCGACGACGAAGGTCACCAGGTGCCGCACATCGAGTATCCGGGACTGACCAAGCAGCAGATCATGAAGAGCGTCGAGGATTTCTACGACGGCTACTACTTCCGTCCGCGCATCGTCGCCCGCATCCTCGGCAAGGCCATTTTCGACAGCCACGAACGCAAGCGCCTCTACAAGGAAGCCAAGGATTTCCTCAAACTGCGTTCGAAGCGGCAGGAGTACTACCGCAGCCAGGTCGAAACCGCCGGAACGCACAAAGGCGTGTAAGGGAAGGATGAAGGATGAAGGCGGAAGGATGAAGAAAGAAGCAGAAGGATGAGGGATGAAGGATGAGGGATGAAGGAAGAGACGGAGCGGACGGTGCGGTCGAACTGAAAACGCCGCTACCATCACGTGCCGAAGCTGGTGAACCGAAACACTCATCCCTCCACCCTCATTCCTCATCCCTTTCCCCTTCATCCCTCATCCCTCCGCCCTCATCCCTTTCTTCTTCATCCTTCATCCCTCATCCTTCATCCTTTCCTCTTCATCCTTCATCCTTGTCCCTCATCGTCAACGCCGACGACTTCGGCGTCTCGTCATCCGTCAACCGGGCGATCATTCAGGCGCACGACGAGGGAATTCTTACCAGTACCAGTCTGATGGTCGGCGGTGAGGCGTTCGAAGAAGCCGTCGAACTCGCCCGGTCGCGTCCGACGCTGGCGGTCGGACTCCATCTCACCCTGGTTTTCGGCACATCCGTCCTCCCGAAGTCCGAAATCCCGCACCTCGTCGATGAATCCCGGAATTTTTCGAATGATCCGGCGCTGGCGGGCGTGAAGTATTTTTTCAGTCCCGCGGCCCGTCGCGAACTGCGGCGCGAAATTCAGGCCCAGTTCGAGCGGTTCGCCGCCACCGGGTTACCGTTTTCCCATGTGGACGGCCATCTCCACATCCACCTGCATCCGGTCGTCTTTCGGGAAGTCGTCGCCTGCGCCGAACGCCACGGCGTCCGGCGGGTCCGGTTGCCCCGCGAGGGCCTGGGACGCAACCTGAAAATTCGTCGGAGCAATCTGGCCTTCAAGCTGGTACACTGGGGCGTTTTCGGCTGGCTGTGCCGCCGCGCCGAACGGATGCTCAGAAATCGGGACTTCGTTTTTCCGGAAGAAGTTCACGGTTTGCTGGAAACCGGTCGGATGACCGAGGACTACTGGCTCGACCTGCTGCCGCGGCTGAACGCCGCGTCGAATGAAATTTACTGCCACCCGGAGATTCCGTCTCCGACGCTTCCGCCGCACAACGCGGGGGGGGGCGCCGAACTCGCGGCCCTGCTGAGTCGTCCGGTGCGCGACTGCGTCGAACGACTGAATTTCCGCCTGACGAACTACGCCGATCTCACATGAGACTCCATCCGCTCGTGCTTGCATCCGTCGCCACCAACTCAATGGGGAACATTCTCCTCACGATGGCGATGAAGCGCCTTTCACCGTCACTCGACACCAGTTTTCAGGCCCGCCGCTTTGTCGAAATGGGGCTGACCGTGGCGACCGACCCGACGTTCATGAGCGGCGTTGCGCTGCTCGCCACTTTTTTTGTAATTTTCCTGACGCTTCTTTCGAAAATGGATTTGAGCTACGTGCTTCCGGTGACCTCCGTCGGGTACATCATCACGGCGATGCTCGCGGCCATCCTCCTTGGGGAAAAGATTTCGGGTCCCCGCTGGGCTGGAATCGCCTGCATCGCTCTCGGCGTCTATCTCGTGGCGCGCAGTGAACAGGCCGTTCCGTCCCCCGCCCCGCGAAAAACCGACTTACAGGCGGTCGAGTCGGAGTTGTCAGCATGAAGATCGTGCTTCTCATCGCCGGAATCATCGTCTTCGGCACCTTCGGAGACCTCATTCTGAGTCACACGATGAAGCGGATCGGCGACCTGTCGGTTCGAAATGCCAGGGACCTGTTTTCGGTGATTGGCCGCGTCGCCGTGGCGCCCGGATTTTTCTTCGGAGTCGCCTGCATGGCGGCGGCCTTCTTTTCACTGCTGGCGGCGCTCTCGATGGCCGACGTCAGCCTGGTCGAGCCGGCGACGTCGCTCAGTTTCGTTCTCAACACCATCGGCGCGAAGTTTCTGCTGAAGGAAAACGTGGATCGCTCCCGCTGGACGGGAACCCTGCTCATCACGCTCGGCGCGTACCTGCTGTTCATCAAGTACTAATCACCCCGAACTTGGTTCTCCCCCCGGAATGCACTTCCTTACAACCGCCACTTACTGGATTCTCGCCGTGCTGGCCGTTGCCTCGTGCATTTTTCATGGGCTGGTACTGGTCAGCGCCTGGTCGTTCCGCCGCTATGTCGGACGCGAAAACCGGCGTCCGAGGGCATTTGCCCCTCCGGTGTCGATTCTGAAACCGATTCGCGGCGCGGATGAACGGACCGAAGGCTGCCTGCGGAGTTTCTTCACCCTCGACTACCCGGAATACGAAATCGTCTTCGCCCTCCACGAAGAGGACGACCCGGCGCTCCCCTGCATTGCCCGGTTGCGCCACGAATTTCCCCTGGTTCCGACCACCGTCGTCTTCCGTCCGCTGCCGATCGGGCTGAACGCCAAGGTCTGCAACATCCACAATGCGCTGTCGGTCGCCCGGTTCGACCTCGTGGCCATCAGCGACGCCGACATTCTGGTTGAACCCGACTATCTGAAAGCAGTGGTCGCGCCGCTTGAATCCCCGGAAGTGGGCGTCGTGACCTGTCTCTATCGCGGCACGCCGGGCAACACCGTCACCTCGGTCTTCGAAAGCCTTGGGCTCGGCGGGGATTTCGTGCTCGGCGCGCTGGTGGCGCGGCTGACCGAGGGGTTGAGCTTTGCCTTCGGCTCGACGATTGCCGTGCGGAAATCGGTGCTCGAACGGTTCGGCGGCATCGAGCGCATCGCCGAGTATCTGGGCGATGACTACATGATCGGCAATTTCGCCAAAAAGGCCGGGTACGACGTGGTTCTCGCCCCTTGCGTGGTCGAAACCACCGTTCCCGACTACTCCTGGGCCGCCTACTTCAGCCACCAGTTGCGCTGGGCGCGCAACATCAAGACCCTCCGGCTGGGCGGCTACATCGGCTTGATCTTCACCTTCGCGACCGTCTGGGCGCTGGCGCTGGTCGTGCTGTTCCCGACCCATCCGGCGGGCCTCCTCGCGGCAGCCCTGGCCCTTCTGTTCCGCTTCGCGGCAGCGATGGCGGGGGCGAGTGTCCTGGATGACCGCGCGCTCCGGCGCAATCTCCTCTGGCTGCCGCTGCGCGACCTCCTCGCCTTCGTCGTCTGGGTCTGGTCGTTCGCCGGAAATACCGTCGAATGGCGCGGCACGACCTTCGTCATCGAGCCGGACGGCAAAATCACGCCCTACTTCGACCTTCCCTCCGCCGAAAGCGCTACCCCGGAAGCCTTCGATTGAACTAAGTTCGGTCAGGCCTGTCGGGTGACAGGGTGCCTGCGCCGGACGGGTTCGATTCCCGGAACTTTGAAGATCCGTTCATCGTACGCGCGCGCGATCCTTATATATACATGCGGCGGAACCCGTTCGGTGCCTTCAAATGGAGTTCGAGAGAACGGCATGGCGTTACCGGTCGAAACCTTCCACGTCAAAACCGAGGGATTGCCCCGCCGGTGCGAGGTCTGCCACCAGGCCGACCTCTTCGACCCGCTTTCGGGCCACTGCGGACGCTGCTCGGCGCTGGTATTGAACCCCGCAACCGTTCCCGGTCTTCACGCGCCGGTCTCGGCGGACTACAAAAGCGGCTGGTGGAACATCATCGCCCTGATCGGTTCGGCCCTCATCGGAATCTTCGGACT
>JAAFHI010000555.1 GCA_013298335.1 Actinomycetota bacterium | reverse complement strand
CCTGATTTTCGTATGACGTTTCGCATTCCCGTTTTGACCGCGCTCGTCGTCGGCCTCCTTGCCGTCGCTGCCTGCAACCCGCCCGCACCGCCGCCGCCTCCTCCTCCCCCGTCGAGTACGCCCGCGCCGCCGAATACCCCGGCACCGCCGGCCCAGGCGCCCGCGCCGCCCGCGCCTCCCGCACCGCCGACGAAGGGGAAGCGGCTGATTGCGTCGATTGAAACCTCCAAAGGGTTGATTCAATTTGAGTTGATGCCGGAAATCGCGCCGAAGGCCTGCGAGAATTTCAGGCTGCTGGCAGGCCGCGGGTACTACAACAAGCTCATTTTCCACCGGATCATCCGGGGATTCATGATCCAGACGGGCGATCCGCTCGGCACCGGCATGGGCGGGGAATCGGCTTTCGGCCACGATTTCGAGGATGAAATCGACCTGACGAATCCGGTGTACATCGCGGGGTACAAGGCGGGCACCGTCGCGCTGGCCAACAAGGGGCCGAACACCAACGGCAGCCAGTTCTTCATCATGCACAAGGATTTCGACCGGATTCCCAAGTCCTACACGATCTTCGGACGGGTCATCAAAGGTCTCGAAGTGGTGGACGAAATCGCCAACGTGCCGACCAGTCCCGAAGACCGTCCGCTGACGCCGGTTCGCATGCTTTCCGTCCGGGTCACCGAGGAATAATCCGTATGGGGCGAATTTTTTCGAAAATCGGATGCGTGCTCCTGCTGCTGCTCGTTCCGGGGATGTTTTCCGCCGCCCAAGAGTCGCCGAAGAAGAAACAGTCCGATACGAAGCAGTTCGACATCGACCCGACCGGCAATTCATCCGATGATTTCGGCTGCGGACGCCGGACTTTGGAAAGTCAGACCTACGATTCCATTCCGGCGCGCCTGATTCTGGTCACCGGTGGCGACACGCTGGTCGTTTCGACCAAAGGTGCGCGTCGATTGAAGGTTCGTCTGGCCGGTTGCGATGCGGGACCAAGCCCGTTTGCCGTGAAAAAGCGCCTCCGGATGCTTCTGCGCGGCCAGCCGCTGACCATCGTCGGAAACCGGAATCCCGAGAAAAAAGGCGAGATGGAGGCCGTGGTGCTGACCCGCACGGGCGAGGTCAACCGCCTGCTGCTGACCGAGGGGCTCGTCCGCTTCCGCCGGGGCGACTCTGAAACCCAGGTTTCGCGCGTCACCCTCTGCGAGTACGAAAAACTTTCCCAACAGGCGCGGCGCGAAGATCGGGGCCGGTGGAAAGAGGGTCATTTCGACGGTCTGCGGATGGTCGCGACCATTGTGACCGACCTCGGAATGCTCAAGGTCGAACTCTTTCCCGAAGACGCACCCAAAACCGTCGAGAACTTCAAGTTACTGGCGAATAAAGGGTTCTACGATTCGCTGATTTTCCACCGGATCATCAAGGGCTTCATGATTCAGGGCGGCGACCCGAACGGGACCGGGATGGGCGGCGAATCGGCGTTCGGCGGGGAGTTCGAGGACGAAATCAATCCGAAGTCGCCGCTGTACACCGAGATGGGGTACGTTCCGGGCGTGATGGCCATGGCCAACAAGGGCCCGAACACCAACGGCAGCCAGTTTTTCATTATGCACGGACGGGTGCCGCTGCCCCCGCGCTACACCATTTTTGGCCGCGTCATCAAAGGGCTGGAGGTCGTGAACCAGATCGCCGCCGTTCCGACCGGGCCGGGCGACCGTCCGGTGAAGCCGGTTCATATTCTTTCCGCAAAAGTAACCGAGGAGAAACCGTAAATGTCCACGAAACTCATCGCCACGCTCGAAACCAACCATGGAACGATCCAGTTCGAGCTTTTTTCCGCCGACGCGCCGAAAACCGTCGAAAACTTTCAAACCCTCGCCAACAAGGGCTACTACAACGGCGTGATTTTCCACCGGGTCATCAAGGGTTTCATGATTCAGGGCGGTGATCCGACCGGGACCGGCGCGGGCGGCACGTCGGCGTTCGGCGCGACGTTCAACGACGAAATCGACGAGCGGTCGCCGCTCTACACGCAGACTGGCTACGCGCCGGGCGTGGTGGCGATGGCGAACCGCGGCCCGAACACCAACGGCAGCCAGTTCTTCATCATGCACACGAAATACCCGCTGCCGCCGAAGTACACCATTTTCGGTCGCGTAACCGTCGGCCAGGATGTGGTGGACGCGATTGCGAATACCCCGACCGCGCCGGGCGACCGTCCGCTCAAGTCGGTGGTCATCAATTCGGCCAAGGTCGAAGCCGCCGCGTAGTTTTCAAACCGAACACAAAGGCACGAAGACACAAGGGCACAAAGACATCAAGCATATCGGCTTGAGCTTCGTGTCTTCGTGCCTTTGTGTTTCAGATCAGCTTCGCGACTTCGAAATGCATCCCGTCGGGCCGCGAAAAGTGTCCGCCCCAGTAGAACCCGTGCTTGTGGGCGATTTCGACGAGTTCCCGGACGCTACCTTCCGCGCCCTTCAGCGCCGGGCGGACGCCCAGCCCGTTCCACTTCACGTTGATGTCGAACGCCGTCCCGAAGGTGTGGTTGCTGAGAAGTTCGCGGCTGCCGCGCACGAACCGCGGCACGTAGGTCCCCGCCCACGACAGAATGTGCCCCTTCAGCCCCGCCGCTTCCCATTCGGCGAACATCGCCGCGATCTGGGCGTGGGCCTTGACGTGAAACTGGATCGTGCCGTCGTGCGGCGCGCCCGCCACCCCGACGAGTTGCGGAATCGTGACCGGGGCGATGTGGGCGTGTTCCCAGTCGTTGGTAATCCGGATGCCCTCGGGATTGCCCGAGGTCGGCGCGGGCTCGAATGCGATCGGCCCGAACAGTGCCTGCCGCTGGTCATTGGTGAAGAGTGGGGCAAAGTCGGGATGCGGCGGCCAGTCGGAGCCGTCGCCGGGGTTGAACCCGACAGTGCGGGCTTCCGAAAGGGTTCGTTCGCTGACGATGCCGTCCGCCGAAATCCCCATGCTTTCCTGAAAATCCTTCGTCGCGGTCACCGTGGCCTCGTCGAACGTTCCGTTGACGACCACGTCCTCATAGTTCTGACCGCGTAGAAATGCCTGCCATTGCTCGACTTCGGGGCCGGATGACCCGTGCTTCAATGTGCTCATGTGAATCGCTCCCGTGATTGGAATTGAGTGGGGCGATTGTGGCATGGAAAAACGGAAACGGGCGAGATTTCCGCTTCAAGGCTGATCGTTGTTTCTGAATGCGAACGAAAGCTGCCCGCGCGACTGGCGGGGAAGCATGTTCGGGAGCGAAAAGAGCGATTCGCAGTGCAGGGCGGCGGTGTTCATCCGTTTCGGCGTGGTCGGCGCGACCAGGACGACCATCCGCCACAGCCGCCGGTGCTTTTCGAGCAGAACTTCGACTTCGGGATGCCGGAGCGCGGCGAGCGTTCCGGTCGTCGTGTCGTCGATTCTGACTTCCACCCGCGCTTCCTTGAGCGCCATGCCGGTCGAGGGGCAGTAGACGATGACCCCGCCCGGCGGAAGTCCCAGAAAATCGGCCAGATCGGACTCGATGGCCGTCCGCGCCCCGTCCTCGTTCAGATGAAAGCGCCGTTCGAACGATTTCAGAATGTCGTCGGGAATCGGCGTTTCGAAATCGCCGAGGGTCAAAAGGTAAACCGGTTTGTACAAAGATCGCCGCTCCAGCGCGTCGAGCAGCTTCGCGAGTGGAGAATGTTTCGCGGCGCGCGTCCTTAATAAATAGAGGAAGGCGT
>JAAFHI010000790.1 GCA_013298335.1 Actinomycetota bacterium | reverse complement strand
CCTGCTGGTTCTGGCACTCATCTTCGGCGGATATTTCTGGCGCATCCGGATTCTCGAACACCGGCATCAGGAACGGCTCGTCGGACTGCGCCGCCTGCTCGAAAGCAGCCGCGTCATCAATTCGCAGCTTGATTTGGATGCGACGCTCCGCAACATCGCGACCGAAGCCGCCGACCTGCTCAACGCCGAACCGGCGGCCATCGGACTCATCGAAGGCGACCGGATCGTCTTCCGGCAGCGGTGGATCAACGGCCACTGGGACGACACGCCGCTGATGCTCTCCCTTCAGAAACGGCGCACCATCGCGCCCGATTCGGACAGAACCGAGGACGGCAGCTTTGAGCACTACCTGGCGGTCGCACTCACCGACGCGCGGTCGCGGGGGTCGGCGGACGTGATGGAAATCCCGATTCGGACCCGGACCGGGACCGTCGTCGGGATGATGCTCGTCCGGCGGACGCTCGGAAATCAGCCCTTTACCGAAAACGACCGGCAGATCGGGGAAGCCTTCGCCACACAGGCGGCGGTCGCGATTGAAAATGCGGGTTTTTACGTCGAACTCGAAAAGAAAAACGCCGAGGTGGCGGCGTCGCTCAACGAAATCGAGCGGCTCTACACCGTGGAACAGGGCGTCACCCGGCGGTTGCAGGAACTCGACCGGATGAAGACCAATTTCATGATGGTCACGTCGCACGAGATGCGGACGCCGCTGACGGTGCTTCAGGGCTACAGCGATGCCCTGCTCGACGGGTATCTCGACCCGCTCACCGAACGGCAGCGCCACTCGGTCGTCGCCTGCAAGCGGATGGTCGAGCGGCTTTCGACGAGTTTCGAGGACATCGTCGCGACGATTCACATGGAAGAAGGACGGCTGGCCTTCAAGCCGAGCGCGTTCCGGCTCGACGAAGCGGTTCGGGAAGTCGTGGCCGACCTCCAGCCGTTCATTGACCAGCGCAAGCAGACAATAACCATCGAGGCCCCGGAACCCATTCCAATCAAGGCGGATCCGGAGAAAACCCGGCTCGTTTTCACGAACACGATTCAGAACGCGATCAAGTTCACGCCCGACGGCGGGACCATCCGGGTTCGACTGGACCGCGCGGACGGAAACATTCACGCGGTCATCGAGGATACCGGCATCGGCCTCGAAGCGGGCGAACTGGAACGGGTGTTCGAGCGGTTCTACACCGGAGGCGACCCGATGAAGCACACGTCGGGACGGTTCGAGTTCACGGCGCGCGGCGTGGGACTGGGCCTGTTTATCGCGAAAAGCTACGTCGAGGCCCAGGGCGGGAAGATGTGGGCGGAATCCGACGGGCCGGGGAGAGGCAGTCGGTTTCATATCGTGCTGCCGGCGTGAGAAGGCAGTAGCCAGTAGTCAGTAGTCAGTGGTCAGTGATTTGAGCAGTTTGGATTGGCGTCGCGTAGCCGACGCCCTGAACGTAGCCGTGTCGTTTACGGCACGGTCACGCTCATTTCGTCGCATACGCGACGACTTCAATCAATGAATGCGATGTACCAATCGCTCGTGGACCGATTGAGGGACACCTCATTCCGGTTTCCACCGCAGCAACCGCAGGGCGTTGGTCAGCACGAACACGCTCGACACGCCCATCGCCGCACCCGCCACGACCGGCGACATGAGAATCCCGAATTTCGGATACAGAATGCCCGCCGCGACCGGAATCAGCGCCGCGTTGTAGCCGAACGCCCAGAAGAGGTTCTGGCGGATGTTGCGCATGGTCGCCTGCGAGAGCGCGACGACGTTGGGAATGCCGTTGGGATCGCCCGCCATCAGCACCACGTCGGCGGCTTCGATGGCGATGTCGGTCCCGGTCCCGATGGCGATGCCGACTTCGGCTCCCGCGAGCGCGGGAGCATCGTTGATCCCGTCGCCGACGAACGCCACCGGCCCGTTTTCTTGAAATGTCTTGACCGCCGCGGCTTTTTCCTCGGGCCTGACTTCCGCCACCACATTTTCGATCCCCAGCCGACCGGCCACCGCGTGCGCGGTTCGCCGGTTGTCGCCGGTGACCATCGCGACGGCGAGTCCGCGGGCGCGCAGGCGGGCGACGGCGGTCGCGGCGGTCGGCTTGATCTCGTCCGCGACAGCGAGGAGGGCGGCGAGATGGCCGTCGAGGGCGGCGTACATCGGAGTTTTGCCGTCGCCCGCGAGGGTTTCGGCGGCGGTGGCCACCGATTCCACGGAAATGCCGAGTTTCGCCATGAACCGGTCGGCCCCGACGGCGAGGCGCCGTCCGGCGACGGTCGCGGTCACGCCGAATCCCGGAATTGCTTCAAAATCAGTCACTTCAGGAATCTTCGCCCCGCGCGCGGTCGCGCCCTCGACGATGGCCCGCGCGACGGGGTGTTCGGAGCGACGTTCGGCGGCGGCGATCAGGCCGAGCAGTTCGATTTTCGCCGCATCTCCCGTCAGTTCAACGGTTTGAAAGTCGGTCAGGGTCGGTTTGCCGACGGTGAGCGTCCCGGTTTTGTCGAATACGACCGTCCGAATCCCGTCGAGGGTCTGAACCGCGCTTCCCTTTCTGAAAAGGATGCCGAGTTCGGCGGCCTTGCCGGTGCTGACGAGAATCGAAGTCGGCGTCGCGAGGCCCATCGCGCAGGGGCAGGCGATGATGAGGACGGCAACGGCGTTGACGAGCGCGAACCCGAACGACGGCCCGAGCCACCACCAGACGCCGAACGTCACGAGCGCAATCGCCAGCACGACCGGGACGAAGAACCCGACCACCCGGTCGGCCATTTCCTGAATCGGCGGTTTCGC
>JAAFHI010000253.1 GCA_013298335.1 Actinomycetota bacterium | reverse complement strand
GTCAGGGTCGCTTTTCCAGGGGAACCGTCAAGTAAAAAATTCAGGTTACCTGCTTTTTTTCTTCCCCTGATTCCTGGCCCCTGATTTCTGATCCCTTTCTTATCTTTCCCTGATCCCCGATCTCTGTTCCCTGCCCCCTTTCTTCCTACTCCAGTTCAAGAAAATTCCTGATGTACGGATCGCGGGAGCCCCAGAGTTCTTCTCCGTTGCCCTCGAAAATGACTTTTCCTTTGCGAAGCATGACGAACTTCGTGTTCGCATGCGCTTCTTCCTTGCGATTGCGGACGATGACGACATTTCCCTCGTCGTCGATGGTGGCGTGATTTTCGGCCAGTACCACCGCGTCCTGAATCCGGTGGGTCACGAAAATCGAGCTGACGCCTTCCAGATCGCGAAGTTTCAGGGCCAGCTCGCAGATGGTCCGGGCGGTCGGCGGATCGAGCCCGGCGGTCGGTTCATCATAAAGGATGATTTTCGGACTACCAACGAGGGCGCGGGCGATGCCGACCCGGCGGCGCATCCCGCCCGAAAGCTCGGACGGCATCTTGTTGATGGCTTCCTCGAGATTGACGAACCGGAGCATCCGCCGGACGGTTTCCTCGACCTCATCGCCGTCCGCGCCGCGTTCAAACAGGCGGTACCCGACGTTTTCATAAACCGAAAGACTGTCGAACAGCGCGCCTTCCTGAAAAATCATGCCGATGCGCTGCCGGACCTCGATCATTTTCGATTCCTTGTAATCGGTGACGTCCTCGCCGTCCACGAAAACCTGGCCCGCGGTCGGCTTCAGCAATCCCAGCACCAGTTTCAGGGTAGTCGACTTCCCCGTTCCCGAACCGCCCATGAGAATCTTGGTTTCTCCGGGACGCACCGCAAAGCTGACCCCGTCCAGAATCGTCTGCGGTTCAAACGTCAGGACCACGTCCTTGAATTCGATGGCGTTGCGTGAGGCGTCAGTCATTGCAAAAGGTGTCGGGTTTCAGGTGTCGGGTTTCAGTTTGAGGTTTTGGGTTTTGGGTTTTGGGTTTTGGGTAAAGATTGAAAATCCCGGTTCAGGGTTTTGAAATGAAAGCCGGTCTGCCCGCAGGCGGCTTGAAAACCTGATACCCGACACCCGAAACCCGACACCTGCTTCAGGCGTTTCCGCCGAGCGTCAGGATCAAACGGGTGAGGAAAAAGTCCGAAACAAGGATCAGTAGAATCGAAACGACGACCGAGGTCGTGGTTGACTGGCCCACGCCGACCGTTCCGCCGCGGGTCCGCAATCCGCACCGGCATCCCACAATTCCGACAATCAGGCCGAAGGTGGCGGCCTTGATGAAACTTCCGTAAATATCGTTGAAGTTCAGTGCGTCCTGCGCCGATGAAAGGTACACCGAGGCTGGAAGTTGCAGGAGGGTGATGGAAACGACCAACCCGCCGAGCGCACCGACAACGTCCGCGAAAACCGTGAGGACCGGGGCCATGAAGACCAGCGCCAGCAGCCGCGGACGAACCAGTTTGCGGAACGGATCGGTCCCGAGCGCGCGCATGGCGTCGATCTGTTCGCTGACGGTCATCGAACCGAGTTCGGCGGCGATACCGGAACCGGCGCGACCCGCCAGCAGAATCGAGGTCAGAACCGGGCCGAGTTCACGCACGAGCGAGGTGGCCACGAGGCGTCCCGTGAAATTCTGCGCGCCGAAGGACCGCAGCGTTCCCGCGGTTTGGAGGGCGAGCACGGCCCCGATGAAAAACCCGGCCAGCAACGCGATGGGAAGCGTCCCGAAACCGATGAGGTCCATCTGGGAAACCGTTTCACGCCAATACAGGGGACGCTTCGACAATCCCCTGAAGGATCGGAAGAAAAGAAACGTTCCCTCCTGAAGTTCGCTGAGTGCCTGAAGAAAAAAGTTCACGCGGAAGCGGAGACCGACAAAAAAAAGAAATGTGACCTTGGATTGTCCGAGATTCGATTCAAGCCAGACGCGGCTGTCCGGGCTCAACTTCGAAAATCGAAACCCCTGAATCCAAAATACGTTCGGGGTACGGTTGGTGCAATTCGTTCAATGCGAAGGTTTTTACGGAGCGACGGATGGAGTGTCAAGGCAATTGGGAAAGTGACCGGCCTTTTCCCGCGAAAAACCGGACTGACTCACGGGAAGCGCCGCAATTCCGACCAGTCGAAGGTGTACTCCGGCGTCACGAGGCGGCTGCCGTCGCCCGGTACGTACCACGGACTCCGCGCCTCGTCGTTCGGATTCCTGAGCAGATGCATGTCCTGCGCGGGCATGAAGCCCTGGGCGAGCAGGAAGATTCGCTTGCCGTCGGAAATCCGTTCGGCGACATCCACCACCAGCACGACATGCCCCGGAAAACCGCCGTGGATGAACATATCCCCCGGAAGAACCTCGGCGGGCGATGAAACCGGTTTCAACTCCCGGCTCAGGGAATCGGTTCCGGCATAGGTGAAAACGGTTTTGAGGTATTCGCGGAAATTCTCGCGGGCGGTGCCCTTGGCATGGCCGCCGGTCCAGACGACCGAGTTGCCGCGCACGGCGGGGCGTTCGCCCTTCGACCAGCGGGAAAACGGAATCCGGTCGCCGCTCGTGAAGTTGAAATGAATGTCGTCGAAACGTTTCCTCGAATAGAAATACTCCGCGCGCAACCGCATCACCGAATCGGCGCATTGCTGAAGGTCGCCCTGAAAGGCGTCGATATCGAGTACCGCCACATGAACCGACTGGTTTCCCTTCGGACTCCCGTTGTAGAGCTTGACCGGCGGTGTCCCCGGCTTGAGTTTGAAGTTCCGGAGCCATTCGCCGAATCCGCCGTCTGGAACGGTGATTCTTCGATAGCCCTCGGGGACGCCAATCCGTTCCGAGATCAGGTTTCCGCCGGATTGCGGCTTCACCAGCGGGCCGGGAGCGCCTTTTCCGACAGCCGTGCAGGACAGCGAGGCCGCGCCACTCAATAGGATTCCGGACAGAACGAGCGTCAGGGAAACACGTCGCATATTCACCTCCCGAAATGAAAACGGGTTCGATCGAAACCGAACCCGTACCCGACCGTCAAAATCTTGAACTACACGAAAACCAAACGCAGCAGAAGATAAAGAGTTCCCGAAAGCAGCATGGCCGCCGGAAGAGTCAGGACCCACGCCGAGGCGATTTTCGTCACCGTGGACAACTGCAACCCGGAGCCCTGGGCCACCATCGTCCCGGCGATGCCGGAAGACAGAACGTGAGTGGTGCTGACCGGGAGCCCGAAATAGGAAGCGAGCCCGATTCCGCTCATGGCGACGAGTTCGGCGGAGGCCCCTTGCCCGTAGGTGAGGTGGTCCTTCCCGATTTTTTCGCCGATGGTCACAACGATGCGCTTCCAGCCGATCATCGTTCCGAGACCGAGGGCGAAGGCGATGGCGACCTTGACCCAGTAGGGCGCGAAATCGGTCAGTTCCTTCAGTTTTGCGACGTCCTTCTTGAGATTCGCCGCGTCCTCGCCAGGAACCGTGATTTTCGCATTTTTCTGGAGGTCCTTGACGGCGCTGTCAACCGTGATGATCCGCACCCGCAGGTCCTGACGTTGCTCCCTGGGAAGGTCCGCCAGGGAGGTCTTCCCGGTCAAGGCGGCAACGACGCCGGCCACCGGCGCGGAAATCTTCTCGGATTGGGCGGGGGCAATCCGTTTGATCGTCGCGTCAATTCTCGTGATCGCCTGAAGACTCTGGTCGATCTGGTCTTTCGAAACACCGGTGTTCAGTGCAAAGGAGGCCGGGACCACGCCGATGAGAATCAGCATGACCAGCCCGATGCCCTTCTGTCCGTCATTCGAACCGTGGGCAAAACTGACGCCCGAGCAGGTCAGGATGAGGATGCCCCGGATCCACAGCGGCGGGGGATTCTTTTCATCCGGTTTGGTATAGAGCCGCTGGTCGGGGATGACGGTTTTCGAAATCCACAGCAGAATGGCGGAGGCGGTAAAGCCGATGAGCGGCGACAGAAACAGCGCCAGGCCGGTTTCACGAACTTTCGTCCAGTTGACCCCGCTTCCGAAGGTATGCCCAGGCAGCAGTGAATGCGCCAGTCCGACGCCGATGATGGCCCCGATCAACGTGTGCGAACTCGAAGCCGGAAGGCCGAGATACCACGTACCGAGATTCCACAGGATGGCCCCGAGCAGCAGGGACAACACCATTGCCAGCCCCGCGCCGGCGCTTTTCGAAACGAGCAATTCCGTGGGCAAAAGGTAAATGATGCCCATTGCCACGCCGATGCCGCCGAAAAACACACCGCTGAAATTGCAGAAGCCCGACCAGATGACGGCGCGCCACGGACTCAGCGATTTGGTGTAAATCACCGTGGCGACGGCGTTGGCCGTATCATGAAACCCGTTGACGAATTCGAAGCCGAAGGCAATGGCAAGGGAGAGAAGGAGCAGGAGCAGCGTACCAGTTTCAAGCGGAGTTCCGAAAAGTGACTCCATAAAGTCTTGTGTTCCTTACGATTGTGCAGCAAAGCTGAAAATCTGCGTAGCGAATCTAGGTATCGGTTGTTAACTTCGTGTTTCACGTCAGGCGAAATTCATTCCCCGAATTCGAAGAAAAATAGAAACCTGTGAACATTCAACGACTTGTCCGATGGGCGGCCGTGGTTGCCGCCGGTGGAATCGTACTGGCTTTTCCCCCTCCGGCGGGAATCACCACGCCTTCGTGGCGACTGACCGCCATCTTCGTGACGGTGGTGGCGGGACTGATTCTTCAACCCGCGCCCGGCGGGATGATCGTACTGCTCGGCGTGGCTGCAACCGCCATTTCGGGCGCGCTTCCCATTAAATCGGCGCTCGCCGGATACGCCGACCCGACGGTCTGGCTGGTCCTCGCGGCCTGCTTCATATCGCGCGGCATGATCCAGACCGGCCTCGGACGCCGCATCGCGTTTCTGTTCATCCGGGCCATCGGACAACGCACCATCGGCCTCGGTTACGCGCTCGTCGCGACCGACATGGTCCTGGCCGCGGTCATTCCCTCGAACGGGGCCCGGGCCGGCGGCATCATCTTTCCGATTACCAAGAGCATTTCGGAAGCCTACGACTCGCACCCTGGTCCCACCGCCCGGAGACTCGGCGCCTTTCTGATGACGATGGTCTATCAGTGCGAAGTCGTCGTCTGCGCCATCTTTCTGACCGGTCAGGCGTCGAACATCCTCATCGCCAAGTTCGCGAAAACGGTGACCGGTCTCGACCTCACCTACACGAGATGGCTGGTTGGCGGCATCGTGCCCGGCCTTGTCTCGCTGTGCGTCGTTCCGTTTCTGCTCTACCGGTTCTTCCCGCCGACGATTACCCGTACGCCCGAGGCGGCAGCCTTTGCACAGGAAGAACTCGACAAACTCGGCCCGATGTCGCGTGGCGAAAAAACCATGCTCGGCGTGTTTCTGTTCATCGCCGCGCTCTGGATGCTCCCCGCCGTTCCCGGCGTCGAAAGTTTTCTGACGCGGTTCGGCCTCGAAAGCCTGCTCCAGTACGCCGTGGTCGCCCTCATCGGCGTGAGTTTTCTGCTCCTGACCGGCGTGCTCTCCTGGGAAGACGTCACATCCGAGCGGAGCGCGTGGGACATCTTCATCTGGTACGGCGGGCTCGTCCGGATGGCCGAGGCGCTGGGCGAAACGGGCGTCACGAAAAAATTCGCCGAATCCGCCGCGGGGTTCACGACCGGCTGGCATTGGTGGGCGGCGCTCGGCGGACTCCTGGTCGTCTACTTCTACGCGCACTACGCTTTCGCCAGCATCACCGCCCACGCAACCGCGATGTACACGCCCTTTCTCGCGGTCATTCTCGCCGCCGGCGCGCCGCCGATGGTGGCCGTGCTGGCCCTCGCC
>JAAFHI010000610.1 GCA_013298335.1 Actinomycetota bacterium | reverse complement strand
AGGTTTTCAATCTTTGGAGACGGCGAAAGCGCGTTCTTCAACTCAAAATTCAAAATTCAAAACTGCCTTGACCTGAAACCCGACACCCGACACCTTTTCCGGAGCACGCGATGACCCTCTTCAACATTCTTCTGAGCATCTGTATCGGCGTCGGCCTGAGCGCCGCGTGCGGATTTCGGGTGTTCGTGCCGCTGCTGGCGATGGGCCTGGCGGCCCGGACCGGCCATCTCGGTCTGGGCGAAGGGTTTCTGTGGATGAAATCCACGCCCGCGCTGATTTCGTTTGGCGTGGCCACGGTACTGGAAGTCGCCGGGTTCTATGTGCCGTGGGTCGATCACGCGCTCGACGTCGCCGCGGCCCCGGTGGCCGTGATGGCGGGCGTTCTCGCGTCGGCCTCGACGATGTCGGGCGACATCTCGCCGCTGTTTCACTGGTCGATTGCGATTATCGGCGGCGGCGGGGCGGCGGCGGCGGTTCATGGAACGTCGGCGCTCGTCCGGGGCGGCTCGACGGTGACCACCGGCGGATTCGGAAACTTCATCGTGGCGACCACCGAACTGACGCTCGCGACGCTCATGTCCTTTCTCGCCATTGTTTTACCGATTGTCGCGGCGGTTGTCGCCGTCATCGTCGGGATCCTCTTCATTTTTCTTTTCCTGCGCTGGCGGCGGCGGAAGTCGGCTGCCCGCATCGAGGTCGCACCCGCATGAGGGGACTGTTCATCACCGGGACCGATACCGGAATCGGAAAAACCACCGTCGGCGCGGCGCTTGTCCGCGCCGTCGTTGCGTCGGGCGTCCGGGTTCGGGCGCTCAAGCCCATCGAATCGGGCTGCGAAACGGACGCGGCGGGCGAATTCATTCCCGCCGACGCCCTGAAACTGCGGGCGGCGTCGAGCGTTCCCGACGCGCCACTTTCTGAAATCATCCGCTACCGGCTGGCCGAGCCCCTCGCCCCGGCGGTCGCCGCCGAACGCGCGAACGAGGAACTCAATGTGGATGAATGTCTTGCGCTGGTTCGCCGGGCGCAGGCGGACGCCGAGGTCGTGACGGTCGAAGGCGCGGGCGGACTGCTCGTCCCGTTTGCCGGAACGGCGGCGGGGGGCTACGTCACGGTCGCCGATTTCGCCGCGCGGGTCGGATTTCCGGTGCTCGTCATCGCCCGCGCCCGGCTCGGCACGATCAACCACACGCTTTTGACGGTCCGCGAACTCGAACGGCGCAATCTGACCTGCGCGGGTGTCGTTCTGAACGACGCGGACGGCGACGCGGGGACCGAAATCCAGACGAACGCCGAGGTTTTACGTTCGTTCGGCGTGAAGGTGCTTGCCGAACTTCCGTACGACGTGTCAGGCTCGGTATCGCTCGAACCATTTTTTCAGATCTGGAAATCGCTTTCATGAAAACGCTCTATCCGCCCATCGAGCCATACGACGCGGGGATGTTCGAAGTCTCCGACATCCATACCCTTTACTATGAACAATGCGGCAATCCGGGCGGCACACCGGTTGTGTTTCTGCACGGAGGGCCCGGCGGCGGCATTTCGCCCGACCACCGGCGCTATTTCGACCCGGCGGCCTACCGCATCGTCCTTTTTGACCAGCGCGGCTCGGGCCAGAGCACGCCCTACGCCAGCCTCGACGAAAACACGACCTGGGACCTCGTTGCCGACATCGAACGGCTGCGCGAAAAACTCGGCATCAACCGCTGGGTGGTGTTCGGCGGTTCGTGGGGCAGCACGCTCGCCCTCGCCTACGCGCAGACGCACCCGGATCATGTACGGGCGCTCGTGCTGCGGGGCATCTTCATGTGCCGGAAGAAGGAAATCGACTGGTTCTATCAGGCTGGCGCGAACGCGATTTTCCCGGATTTCTGGGAGCCCTACTACACCCTGATTCCGGAAGACGAACGCTATGACCTGCTCGGGGCCTACTACCGGCGGCTGACGAGCGACGACGAGGCGGTCCGGCACGCCGCCGCCGAGGCGTGGAGCGTCTGGGAAGGCGCGACCTCGAAGCTGTTCCCGAGCCCCGCGCTGATGGACGATTTCAGCGAACGCGCGCTCGCCATCGCCCGCATCGAATGTCACTACTTCGTGAACAACATCTTCATGGCGTCGGAAACCCAACTGCTCGACAACGTCGACCGCATCCGGCACATCCCGACCGTCATCGTTCAGGGCCGCTACGACGTGGTCTGCCCGATGATGACCGCGTGGGAACTCCATAAAGCCTTTCCCGAAGCTGACTTCCGGGTCATCCCGGACGCGGGGCACTCGGCCTCCGAGCCGGGGGTCGTGAACGGCCTCGTGGACGCGACCGACCACTTCCGGAATGCGGAGTAGTGGCCAGTAGTCAGTAGTCAGTAGTCAGCGAAAACCCGGATCAGGGAATTTCAACGGATTCCCAAAGAGGATAGCCCATAGCCGGAGCGCTCGGGCGAGGCTATGGGGAGTGGTCAGCAGCCAGCAGCCAGCAGCCAGTATTCCAAAAGACGATAGCCCATAGCCGGAGCGCTCGGGCGAGGCTATGGGGAGTGGTCAGCAGCCAGCAGCCAGCAGCCAGTATTCCAAAAGACGATAACCCATAGCCGGAGCGCTCGGGCGAGGCTATGGGAACCCGTCGCGGAGTGCCCCGTAGCCGCATGTATATAAGGATCGCGCGCGTACGATGAACATCTCTTCAAAGTTCCGGGGAGCGGGCCCGGTCGGCTTGCGGCTTTCCAGTTCCAGAACACGGCATGAAACAACCGGACGGGGCAATCTCGTCCGGTTCGTCGTATTGGGTAGCGTACTGGCATTCTTCCTGCTGACCGCGTTTCCGCACCCGATGGCATCCGCCGCGCCGCTTCCGGCGGAGGTCCGAATCGGGGTCTTCACGCTGTTCAAACCGAAGGAAATTCAATGTACGGCGGGAAATATGACGGTAACCAGCGACGGTGCGGCGCGGACGTTCCCGGGGACCTGGCGGCTGGCCGTGGCGAACGGCGGCGTGGCGGTGTTCGATCCGCCGACCAGCAAAACCCCCGCCTTCACCGCCCGGACCCTCGATTTTGAAAGTCCGTCGCTGACGCTTTCCGTCACCGGACGCAAAACCCAGCTCACGCGCGAGTTCGCGGGACGCCTCCGGGTGACGAGCGACGGCGCGAAACTGGTCATCGTGCTGACGCAACCGCTCGAAGAGGCCGTCGCCGTCGTCACCAATTCCGAACTGATCGGCACAACCGACCCCGAAGCCCTGAAAACGATGGCGGTGGTCGCCCGGAGCTACCTCGTCGCCAACCTCCATCGCCACGCGCGGGAGGGCTTCGATCTCTGCGACTCGACGCACTGCCAGTTGTATTACGGCGTCGCTTCCTCGGTTTTCGAGGAAGCCTTCGACGACGCGCCTCGCGCCATCGAAACCAACCCGCTCACCGCTGACGCGGCTCGCGCCACCCGCGGCGAAATCCTGCGCGACCGGTCGGGCCACCCG
>JAAFHI010000283.1 GCA_013298335.1 Actinomycetota bacterium | reverse complement strand
CCTGCGAAGACACCCGCCACACCCGGACTCTGCTCGAACGCTACGACATCCGGACGCCGGTGGTCAGTTGTCACGAACACAACGAACACACCCGCATCGCATTGATTCTGGAGAAGTTGCACGCTGGACAATCGGTCGCGATGGTGAGCGACGCCGGGATGCCGGGCATTTCCGACCCGGGCGCACTGGTCGTCAGGGCCGTCGTCGAGGCCGGATTGCCGGTCACGGCGCTCCCCGGCCCCTGCGCGGCGGTGACGGCGCTCGCCGCCTCGGGACTCGATACCAACCAGTTTCACTTCGTCGGATTTCCGCCGCCAAAAGAAAAAGCCCGGCGCGACACCTTCGCGGGCGTGGCCGAAACCGCCGCGACGCTGGTTTTCTACGAAGCGCCGCACCGCATCCGGCAGTTTCTCGACGACGCGCGGGCCGTTTTCGGCGACCGCCGGGCCGTCGTCGCCCGCGAACTGTCGAAACACTACGAGGAATTTCTGCGCGGACCGCTCTCGGAACTCGCCGCCCACTTCGAAACCCACGACCCGCGCGGCGAAATGGTGGTTCTCATTGCCGGAAAATCCCCGGACGACACGCCGCCACCAGATGAAGCCGACCTCATCGCGGAAATCCGCAACCTGATGGAATCACAGGGGTTGGGCGCGAACGCCGCGATCAAGCAGATTTCACAGAAACACGGCGTCGCCAAGCGCGAGTTGTACAAACAGTGGGAAGCGGGCAAGGAAGAAAAGAATTAAAGACCGTCGAGTTCGATGGTCCAGCACGTATCGTCGGCAATTGCCGGCGGGTCCACCTCGCGAATCGCCGCCCGCGCCCGTTCAACCCACTCGGAGGGGACTTTTCCTTCGAGAAGCGGAGCGTCTGAGCCAAATGCCGTAAAGTAATCGACCAGCAACGAGTGAAAAATCAGGAGGCTCTCCGCGAATTGCGCCACGCTGGAATTGATGAACGTCTTCCCGGCAATCCGGAAATTGCCGTAGTAGTAGATAATGGCAAGTCGTTCATTTCGCGAGAGATCGAGGCAAACCGGGGCGCCTCCCTGCGTATGGCCGACGATCAGGTACGGCTCAACCTCGCGCCGGGCGGCTTCCGGCCACGGATACGCGACGTCGTAAACCTCGTCAATCCGCTTCAAACCTTCTTCCAGATCGGTGGGGTTGCAGAAGTTGGTATCCGGAATCCCGGTTTCGACAAGAATCCGGTTGGCGGCCTCGGAAAGTCGCGGGTCCGGCGCGGGCAGGAAATACAGTCCCAACAACCCGGCGTGTTTTTCACCGGCCCGAACCGACAATTCCCGCCACCTGGTTAAAAACGCCTCTGGACTCATCCGCAAACCTCCGACTTCATCCCTCATCCCTCATCCCTTTCCTACTCCACCGCTTCGGTCAGCACGCGGCCGATGTTGCCGCTCGGGGGCGAAATGCCGAGCAGCGCGGAAAGCGTCGGGGCAATGTCGGACGGGGAGGCTTCCACCAGATAGCGTCCCGGTTTCAAGCCGCGTCCCATGACGAGGACGGGCACATGCGTGTCGTACTCGTAGGGCGTGCCGTGGGTCGTCGGCAGCGAACCCTCGGTGAAAAACGAGTAGGGCTCGGGCACGAGATAGACGTCGCCGCTCCGCAGGGGATGAAAAGCGAGTTGCACGCGGCGGGCCAACTCGGTCTGCGGCAGCGGGCCGTTGAGCAGTTGCGACCGTGTGAAGTAGTTCGCCACGCCCGGCACGGTCAGCGCGGCCTCGCCCGCGACGCATTCGACGTCGTGCCGGTCGAGGTTTTTCGCCTTGATCGTGTTCAGATTCAGATAGATGGAGTCGCCCGACATCCCGGCGAACCACTCCCCTTCACCGAACTTCGCGACCAGCGCCTTGAACACCGCTTCCTTGACGGCATCCGGGCTGACGCGGCGTCCGCCGAGTTTGTGGGTCTGCGAGTATTCCGGAATCGGGGCCGCGCCGTGGTCGGCGGTCAGAAAGACGAGCGTGTTTTCGAGTCCGACCCGTTTGTCCACGATGTCGAGCAGGCGGGCGATGCTGCGATCCGTTTTGACCGTCATTTCGAGCACTTCATGGCTGTACGGCCCGAAGTAGTGCCCCAGAATGTCGTTGGCGGAAAAGCTGACCGAGAGGATGTCCGGCACGTCGTCCGCGCCGAGCTGTTCGTTGACGAGCGCGGCTTCGGCGAAATCCACCAGCATGTCGTTTGACCAGGGGGTTTTGGTGAAGTCGTTGTAAAAGACGGCATCCGGGGCGGTTCCGACGCCGACGGTGTGCGGAAACGCATGTCCGCCGCCCGCGAACTTGCCCTCGTAGGGCGCGTCGTCCACGTCGCACCGCGCGTAGGCGGCTTCCGGCAGCGATTTTTCCCACTTCTTCCCGAACCACTTGTCGGCGGGTTTCATCGCGTTGAAGGCCGTCGCCCACGCGGGCAGTTCCTTCATGTAATAGGTGCTCGTCTGCATCGCGCCGGTTTTCCCGTCGAACCAGTAAGCCGCGTCGGCGGATTTCCCGGCGGGAAGAATCGCGCTGCGGTCCTTGAGCGAGACGCCGATCACCTTCGCGCGTCCGCCGGTGGCGGATTTGAGTTCGTCGCCGACGGTCGTCACGAGCAGGCGGGTCGGCGCGGCGGGACGGCCCGTCGGGACGGCCTGGTAGCGATCATCGGTGATGCTCTCGACGTTTTTGCCGGTTTCGCGGTCGTACCACCCATTGCCGATGATGCCGTTGAGCGCCGGGGCCGACCCGGTGAGAATCACTCCGTGCCCCGGCGCGGTGTAGGTGCAGGCGTGCCGGTAGTGCGCGCTCGCGTAGAACGCGCCCTCCGTCGTCAGCCGCCGGAAGCCGCCCTTGCCGTACAAATCGGCGAAACGTTCGAGGTAATCCCCGCGAAACTGGTCAATCGTGATGCCGAGCACCAGCTTGTAGCCCTTTTTGGCGGACGTTTTCGCGGCAGGGCGTTTTTTCTGGGCGGCGGTCGGGACGGTAACGACAAGCAGACACAACAGCGCGAGGGCCGCCGTGGCGCGACGGAAGGAAGACATTCCAAAGCTCCTGTAACTGTTCGGAGTCCCCCGCTTCAGCGGGGAAAAAATCCGAACGGCGAATAAAAAGAAGAAGCTCCCCGCTGAAACGGGGGACTCTGAACAACGGGTTTTACGAAGAATGCGGAAGGTGCATCATCGGGGCGACGCGCGCAAGCGGTGAATTTTGTTGTACTTTTCGTTACCCTGCCAAAAGCGCATCACATTCATGTTTCGTCACGTCCGGCGCGGTCCGCCCGGCCTTCAAAGACCGGGCTCTTCGAAAACAAGCCCCATGAACGGGGCTCACTGGTTGAAAGAACATCTTTTAGCCTCGTTCACGAGGCTTTTCGGAAAACAGCCCGGTCTTTGAAGGCCGGGCGTGCATCACGGCGCTCCCCGGAGAAAACCCCACATGTCCCTGCCGATTTACAGCGAGTCCTACCGCCCGTCCGCCGACTGGGCCAAGAAGCTGGAAGAAAAGAAGACCGCGCGCGGCGGACGGGCCTTTCCCGCGCTCGCGCCGGAAACCCTCGCCGACTGGACGTTCGGGGCGCTCCACGTCGAATTTCCCGATCTCGACCGGCCCGACATCGTCGCCGCGCTCGAATCCGACGCCGTTTCACCCCACGCCGAGCCCGCGCGCCGCTTCGCCGCCGCCGCCGAACGCCTCGTCGCGCGGACGAACGCCGTCCCGATGACCGAGCGCGACCACCTCAGCCCGGACGACTGTTTCGAGTTTTATTGTGTCCTGACCGGGGAAACGCCGGAAACACGGGTCGAGATGTTCCGCGGGGGCGAGGGCGAATCGCAGGTCGAAACCCACCGCCCGGCGGTGCCCGAGGCGCTCCCGCTCCTGCTCGAACACACGCTCGACTGGTTTGCGACCGATTCCTTCGCCGAACTCCACCCGGCGGAACAGGTGACGCTCTTTCACCTGCGGATGCTCGACCTGCAACCGTTCGCGAAAAACAACAACCGGCTCGTCCGGCTGCTGATGAGTTTCTACACCCTGCGCGCCGGACTGCCGCCGGTGATTCTCGTTCCCGAAGTGGAAGAGAACTACCGCGAAGCCTTCGGCTACGCCTTTCAGATGATCACCCAACCCAGCCTCGAAGTGTTCGCGTTTCTCCTCCAGCGGACATTCGACACCACGGAGGATGCACAGTGAAGGTACTGCGGATTACCACCGGGTCGTTTCAGGCCCACACCTATTTTCTGGTCTGCGAACGGACGCTCGAAACGCTCGTCATCGATCCGGGCGAGGAATTCGAGGAAATGAAGGGCATCATCGAGCAGGAAAAGCTCGTGGTGACAAAAATCGTCATTTCCCACGCCCACCTCGACCACTACTGGAGCGTCGCGAAGCTGAAGGAATACACGAACGCGCCGATCCATCTCCATCCGGCGGATGAAGTGCTCTACCGCGAACTGGCCGAGCAGGGATCGTGGTTCGGATTCGAACTCGAAGACCCGCCGCCGGTGGACATCCACATCAACGACGGCGACGAAGTGACCTTCGGCGACGAAAAGCTGCGCGTCCGGCACGTGCCGGGGCACTCGCCGGGGCACGTGATGCTCTACACCGACACGGACGCCTGGGTCGGCGACTGCGTCTTCGCGTCGTCAATCGGGCGGGTGGATCTGCCGGGCGGCGACGGGCAGACGCTCATGGATTCGATTTACAAAAGGATCATGCCGCTCGGCGAGCATTACCGGCTGCATCCCGGCCATGGGCCCTCGACCACGGTCGAACGCGAACTCTCCGCCAATCCGTACCTCAGCGGACGAATCGGGGCGTCCCTGCTCGACGCGTTCGGCACGTTTCAATAACGCGCACCACGGCGGGACCGAAGAAGCGAATGGCCGACCTCCGTCACCGGAAGTCGGCCATGTTCTTTTGGACGGTCAGAACCGCGTGATGCTGATGTCTTCCGCCTTTTCCTCGGGCCGCGTCAGGAAGAACCCGAGCGCGCATCCGGCGGCGACGATGAAACACCCGATCGCGATCCAGAAGCTCATGTTCTTGTAGGTGAAGTATTGCCACGCACCGATGATGGTGAGCAGAAGGGCAAGGCCGGCGAGGCCGATGCGAAGAGGGGACATATTCCTTATCCTCCGTTGCGACGAATTTTCAATGGAATGAACACCCCTGAGTGTGTTCCGGAAAAAATCGCGTTACAGAACAGAAAACAGAGCGTCGTGACCACTATACTTCACGGCTCGCGTACATTCGATTGTGTCTTGGTTCGTGCGGAAGAATACATTCCATTTTTCGAATTGAAAAGCCCGATGACGGCTGGAACCGTTCAAAATTCCGTAAAAAACCGTAACCGTTCAGCCACCGCCGTTCGCCCTGCCCTCAAGGACAGGGCTATTGGCTTCCAAGCCCCGTGATGGTCTTTGAAAAATTGTTTCGGTAATACGCGGTTGGTTCGATTCCGGCAAGGCGCGAATGCGCCGGCAGATAATAGCCGCGCCCGTCAGGGCGTGGTTGGTCCGGCAATCACATCCGGAGCGCC
>JAAFHI010000601.1 GCA_013298335.1 Actinomycetota bacterium | reverse complement strand
CTCCCGGAAGCACCGGATGATCAGGGCCTGAGCTTCCCCGTCGAACCGGGTGAACCGGGAAAGATAATCCGGAACGCCTTTGTTCGTATTGCGAGCAAAGCTTAGGAGCTGCAAAAGCTGTTCGGGTTTCGGGACGGCCACGTTGTCCTTCGGGACCACGGACGCGCGGGCGATCTTGAAAAGCGCGACCTGATCGTCGCGGTCGATGATGGTGAAGTTCGCCAGATCGAAGAACCCCTGTGCGCGCCGCATCTCTGCCAGGCAGAAATGATGGAAGGTCCCGGCGTGGATGCCTCGGGCGTTGGACTCCGCCGCAAGCCGGTCCTTGATTTCCTTTGCCGCCCGTCTGGTAAAGGTCAGAACGACGATCCGATTGGCCGGAGTCCCCTTCGAAATCAGATGCGATGCGCGGCTGATAATCGTACGAGTCTTCCCCGTTCCCGGACCAGCCAGAACGAGCAGGTGTCCACCAGACCACTGGACGGCTTCGAGTTGTTCCGGGTTGAGGTTCATTCTTGGGTGGTTTTCAGTTCCAGATGCTTCACAGAAAAAATAGAGGGGGTTTCCAAGCCGAAATCGGTCCGGGAAGAGGATTTCCAACGGATTGCTATCGGAAAGCCACGTAAGTATAAATGTACAACATTTGTAGAACAAAGAGGGCCAATGAAAAAGTCACTTTCAGCCATTGGAAACAGCCTCGGGATCGTCATCGAGAAGCCGATTCTGGAGTTGCTGAACATCACGCGGGAAACCGAACTGGAGATGACCACCGATGGTCACCGCCTCATCATCGAGCCAATCAGGCCGACGCATCGGGAAAAAGTCCTCTCTGCGGCCGAGCGTGTCATGAACCGACACGACGAAACCCTTCGCAAGCTTGCCAAATAACGGCCCGATCATGTCCGAGCCGGTTTTCCTCGAACTCGAAGACGTGCTTCTCCTGCACGAGCAACAGCTTGCACGGTACGGCGGCGGGGCGGGCATCCGTGATCTCCGGCTTCTCGAATCCGCCGTGGCCACACCGCGCGCGACCTTTGGTGGCGAGTATCTCCACGCGGGGCTTTTCGAGATGGCGGCGGCCTACGCGTTTCATATTTCCCAGAACCAGCCGTTCGTCGATGGGAATAAACGAACCGGGCTGGTGGGTGCGCTGGTTTTCCTTGAACTGAATGGCATTGCGGTCACGGACCCGGCGGGGGAGTTGTACGATGCCATGATCGGCATTGCCGAGCACAGGTTCTCAAAGGATGACCTGACGGAGCTGCTTCGAAAACTGGCCGAAATGATTATCCCGCTGCCGGACACGCTCCGGGTCTAAAAAGGAACATGTCGGTACTGACGGTTATGGCAACCTCAGCCTGCCTTGAAAGGCTTCTGCTTGAGGGCTGTCGTCAGGTCAACCAATTGAGGTGACGCCGGAGTAGGTCGCCGAAAACACGTCAGAAGCTCTTGGAAAAAATATCAGGCCAAGGGAATAAGGCAGTCGGCTATCCTTGCCTTGTACTTTACCGATTTCTCGCCAATACCGGAGGTCCGGATGAGTTTCGATGACATCAAGATTGTCGGTGGCCCGCTCGTAACCGCGACGCCAAAACAAATAGACCACCTCGAAACCGAATTATGGATGACTTTTCCGGATGGATACCGGGAATACATGCTCAGGTTCGGCGAAGGAACGCTGGGGGACTTCGTCCGGATCTATCCTCCATGGAGAATCCTGAAATCCAACACCGAATGGCGGAAAAGGATTGAAAAGTACTGGTTTTGGGAAAAAGGCCGAAAAGTACTTCCCAAAGAGCGAGCCCTAGAGGGCATTCTGATTGGAGACTCACTCAACGGTGATGAACTGCTCATTCACCCGACCCGAGCAAAGTCGTTTTTTGTTTTACCAATCGATAAGGAGAAGGTTTTTGAAATTCAGGGCACGTTAGAAGATGCCATTGAATGGATGTGTTCATCGGGTCGGGTCGTCAGGGCCTTCAGGAACAGGGATTTCAACCCCTTTGATAGCCGGCTTATAGAGGAATGGTTTGACGAATCCCGAATTCAGGATCCTCCTGGCGAGTCTCTGGAGGACATCATTCAGATGTGTGAAAAATGGGGAATCCGCCATAGGCCGCAAGATTTGGCGAAAGCAAGTCTGAAGAATGTTGGACTTGAAGGTTACAAACCCATTTTGGTCGGAGAATCCCTGGTGATCTCCGGAAAGAGTGAATTGCTGAGTGGCCAGGGGTATCGAGCCGAATGGCAGGTACTGGACCTGAAAACCGGAGCGCACATTGGAACTTTTGTTTTTATGATTTCCGATGGCATGAACTCAGCCCAATATAACCCTGTACCAGGCACCTGATTTCCTCCTTGAAATGCCCGTGGAAATGAAAATCAACGGTTCCAGGTGATTCTCACTCTTCGTAATCGAGGAAGTTGACGGCGTTGTGGTCGAGGTTTTCGCGCCCGTGGTCATAGCGCATGACGGTCTTCGGGTCTTTGTGACCGGACATCATCTGGACTTGCCGGTAGCTGAGGCCCTTGTCGAGCGCGCGGGTGATGGCCGTCCGGCGCAGGTCGTGCGGCGAGAGCTTCCCAATCCCCGCGTAATCGCCCCAGCGCTCGACGATCTTCTCCACCATTCGAGTTGAAAGTGCCTTGTCGTGGACGAGCGTCCGGTAGTTGACGAGGGGCTGGAACAGAAACGCCGTCTCGCCGTCGGATTTGAGCGTTTTCCGCCGGTCGGCGTCGAGTGCCAGGTAGGCTTTCAGCACCTGATGCACATCGGTCGGGAACGGAAGTCGCCGCTCGCGACCGCCCTTGACCGTGAATGAAAGGACGAATCGTCCGTGACTCCATTTGATGGAAGACGCCCGCAACGAACAGAGTTCCGAAACTCGCAACGACAACCGCAGCAGGGTGAGCAGGATGGCGTAGTCCCGCGCGCCCTCGACCCGGTTCCGGTCGGGCGCGGTAAGCAGACGCTTCACTTCCTTCGGCGTGAGGGCCTTTCCGGCGAGACCCTCTGGCAACGCCGGCGGCGGAACGAGCTTGGTGGTCGCCGGATTGAGAGTCACATACCCGCCGGCCATCAGGTACTCGTAAAATGAACGGATGACCGACAGTTTCAGGCAGATGGTGTTCGGCTTCTGTTTTCGGCGAACCAGTTCGTCCCGCCAGCCGATGACATGGTCTGGGGTTATGTCACGCGGATCGGGATGACCGAGCGTCCGCAGGAATTCCGCGACGATCCGAGCGTATGCCTCGCGCGTGTGGTCCGACATCGAGCGCCGGGCAAAACTCGCAATGGCCTTGTCCGGAATGAGTGATGTCGTCCGAAGGAGTTTCGTGTTCATGGCGAGGAGTCCTTCGATTCAACATCGAGTGGCACTTGATTAGGGGGTTTGGTGATCTGATTTTTCAAGGGTCTCGACCATCATGCGTTGGGTTGTATTCAGTGATTCGGCGATGAAGAGGGCAAAAGGATTCAAATCTCCCTCGTCGGCTTCCTTCAACCCGGTGATGTATTCGAATCG
>JAAFHI010000061.1 GCA_013298335.1 Actinomycetota bacterium | reverse complement strand
CGTGGACGAAGCCCGGCGGCGCGCCGCAGAGGGCGTGCAGTAGGGAAACAGTAGGGAAATTGAGAATTGAGAATTGAGAATGGACAATGAGGCGAACTGTCTCATTGTCCATTTTGCTTTCACACCCGCCCGAGCGCATGGGCTGTATTTTTAGCGAAGTTCCTCAACGGATGACGGCATCGGCGCTCTCCGACAGGATTTCCCATATCCGGTCAATCCAGGCGAGGTGTTCGGGTTTCATCAATACCGAACGCAGGCAGGTGACGGTGTTCGAGTCCACGGTAACGCCCGCCGATTCAAAATCGAAGAACGCAACCGGCAGTTCCGCGAGTGCGAGATGAAGGTTGTGCGATCCGGCCTCGTGGAAGATTTCCCGCGCCAGTCGGGTCGAATCGCGCGTGGTCTTGCCCTTGACGGCCCAGACCACGATGTCGAGTTCGGGCTGGAAGGGCGTGATGAAGCGTTCGTCGCCCGCGAGTTTCGCGTGAAGCTGAAGCGCCGCCTTGCGGGAGTCGCGCAGGCCATGCGCGAACTCGCCGCCGCGTTCGAGCGGGAGCAGGCGCATGGTTGCCCAGAGGCCCACCGCCGCCGCGCCGGGACGCGAGCATTCGAGGCTGATTTCGCCGAGATGAAGTTCGCCCGACGTGAAGTAGGTGTAGGGCGAATCGTGCTTGTAGAGCGCGCCGACCTTCGGATCGCGAAACACCACGCAGCCGCAGCCGTAGGGTTGCAGCCCGTGTTTGTGCGGGTCGATGACGACCGAATCGGCCTGTCCGATGGCCGCGAAGGCCCGGCGGGTGTCGGCTTCGAGTGTCTCGACGAGGGTGAAGTAGCCGCCGTAGGCCGCGTCGACATGGACGCGGAAACCGTAGAGATCGCGCAGTTCGAGAATTTCCGGCAGGGGATCGACCGATCCGGTTGACGTCGTGCCGAGCGTCACCACGACGGTTCCGACGTGGCCGCGTTCGAGGCGGTGGCGCAGGGCGTCGAGGTCCATGCGGCCACGACCGTCGGTCGCGACCGATTCGAAGGGTATGCCGAGCACGCCGGAGATGCGTTCGTGGGTGTAGTGCGACTGCGCCGATGCGAGGATGGTGTCGTTCGGGCGGAGTTTGTGCGCGACCCAAAGGGCTTCGAGGTTCGCCATCGTGCCGCCGCCGCAGAGATGGCCGATATGTTCGGGAAATCCGAACATGGCGGCGATTCCGGCCACGGCTTCCTTTTCCATGACCGAACTGGCGCGGCCCCCGTCGAGCGCGTGGTTATTGGGGTTGATCCACATCGCCATGGCGTAGGCCGTCCGCGCAATCGGGTGCGGCGGCTTGAGCATCTGTCCGGCGTAGAGCGGATGGAAGTAGGGGAAGTTGTCCCAGAGTCGCTCGGCCACCTCGCCGAGAACGCGCGCCGTTTCGGGATGGGCCTCGTCGGTTGTTCCCGCGGGCGGGAGGTCGGAGAACCCGAATTCGAGTTTGGTAAGAGCCTCTCCCAGCAGGGCGAGCGAGGCGCGATCAAGCACGGACGGCGTTTCCTGAGCCATCGTGGGCTCCTTTCGGGGCGCGAAAAGATGAAAGCGTCCGCGAAATCAATCACAAGTGATGCACGATGGGCAAAAGAAGACGCTGGTGCATTTTTTCAACGCAAAGACGCAAAGACGCAAAGAGGCCGGGGAGTCGGGGAGAATCGGAGGAGGTTGCCTGATTCCAATTCTTTGCTCCTTCGTGTCTTTGCGCCTTTGGGTTGAATCGGTTTTCACGCGACCAGTCGTGATTCCCCGGATTCGGGCATCGGTCCGGCAGCCGCATGCACGGCACCGAAGCGGCGTTCCCGACCGCGGAAGAATTCGAGGGCCTCGGCCAGATCGGCGTCGCCGAAGTCGGGCCACATGCGGCGGGTGAAGTGCAGTTCGGCGTAGGCGCATTCCCACAGCAGAAAATCGCTCAGGCGCTGCTCGCCGCCCGAACGGATGACGAGGTCCACGTCGGGCGCGTCGCCGTTCGGATTCATGACTCGCCCAAGTTCCTGGGCAAAGGATTCGCGCGTCACCGATTCGTCGGCCCGCAGGCGGGTGGCGGCCTCGAGAATGGCGTCGCGTCCGGAGTAGTCGAGCGCGATGCGGACGTGGAGTTGCGATCCCGTGGCGGTGGCGGCTTCGGTTCGTTCAAGGGCGGTTCGAACGTTCGGGGTGAGCCGATCGCGGCGACCGATGGCGCTCAGGCGGACACCGTTTTCGACGCAGCGCCGGGTTTCGCGGTTGAGGTAGACGAGCAGGAGGCGAAACAGGGCCGAGACTTCCGGGGCCGGTCGTTTCCAGTTGTCGGAGGAAAAGGCATAGAGGGTAAGCGTGCCGATATCGTGTTTCGGCGCGGCTTCGACGACCCGCCGGACGGCCTCGACGCCGACCTTGTGTCCGGCTACGCGGGGGAGGCCGCGCTGCTGCGCCCAGCGCCCGTTTCCGTCCATGATGATGCCGACGTGGAGTTTATTCGAAGCCTCAAAAGTTCTTTGCATTGTAAAGTATCTCCTGAAAAAATTTTCGGACGGGTTACTTCTGTTTCATGACCCGGTTGGCGTGACGGATCAGGGAATCCATATGGTTGACGTAGGCTTCGAGCGCGGTGCGGCCCTCATCGGTGAGGCGGTAATCGGTGCGCGGCATGCGGCCTTCGAACCGCTTGTCGCAGCCGACATAGCCTGCGTCCTCGAGTTTGCGCGCATGAACGCTCAGGTTGCCGTCGGTCGTGTCGAGCAATTTCTTGAGTTCGTTGAAACTCATCAGTTCGACACCCGCGAGGGCGCACAAAATACCGAGCCGGATTGGTTCATGGATGAGTTTGTCGACGCCTTCCGCAACCGCCTTGGTGGCGGAAACGACGGCTTTCGGCGGGCGCGGCTGCGCTGCCGCATCTTCGGGGAGCTGTTTGGCGAGGGAGTTTTTAGCCACCATGCCTCCGTGCGATGACGATTCCGAATACGATATGCAGGATGCCGAATCCGGTTGCCATCAGCCAGTTGCCCATCGACAGCGGAAGAAAGATTGCCACGCTGCCGAGGACCGTGAAGAGCAGGCCCATCAGTGGGACCGCCCGAACCGAAAATGCTCCGCCGGCCATGACGCCGGTGCCGTAGAGCAGTAACCACATGCCGGGAAGCAGTTCGCCGACCCGGTGCCGGTACAGAACGATGGTCAGCAGCGCGCCGACCGCGATCGGCGGCGAGAAGCTGAAGAGAAACCGCCGCCCGGCGCCGCTGAACACCGAATGGTTCTGGGTTCGCGCCTTGCGCCACAGGGCAAATCCGCCGATTCCGATGGAAACTGTCGCGCCGATCAGCCAGGTTGCGAGCCAGAACGCCATCGCTTTCTGGTTGGCCGCCACGACGGCGGCAATCAATGCCGTCACACCCATTCCCACGCCGCCCCAGCCGGGCACGGCGGTGAAGAGGGTGGCCCGCTCCATCGTTTCGCGAATGAACTGGATATTGTTCATCGCGCGCTCGTGGAGCGCGGGCGGTTCCGGATTTGGCTGAAAGGAATGCAAGGTTCCCACGGCGCGGACTCTACCTTCGGAGGGTATGTCTGTCAAGTGCTTTGCAGTTCAAAGTTAAATGGACGACCGCATGGGGCCGTTACCGCACATGCTCCGGTGCATTGACCAGTCGGAGAATGCCATCCTCGAAGGTGACGAGCGGATGATATCCGAGGAGTCGTTCGGCTTTCGAAATATCGGCCTGAGAGTGCTTGATATCACCCACGCGGGCCGATTCATAGCGCGGTTCGAGCGTGGTTCCGAGGGCGCGGTTGACGGCGGCGGCGAGATCGTTGAGGGAAATCCGGTCCCCGCAGGCAATGTTGAAGATTTCACCGACCCAGCGTCCCGGCGCCTCCATCGCGAGCATGTTCGCATGCACGACGTTGGCGATGTAGGTGAAGTCGCGCGTCGTTTCGCCATCGCCGAAGATGACCGGGCGCTCGCCGCGGCGCATGCAGTCGGTAAATCGGGCGATGACGCCGGAATACTGGCTCGACGGGTCCTGCCGTTCGCCGAAGACGTTGAAATATCGCAGGCAGATGGTGTCCATCGCGGAAATCGAGGCGAACGCCGACATGTATCCCTCGCCCGCCAGCTTCGTCGCGGCATAGGGACTGAGCGGTTTGGGCGTCATGGTCTCGACTTTCGGAAGTGTCGGGGTATCGCCGTAGATGCTCGACGACGAAGCGTAGACGACGCGCCGGACGTTGGCTTTCGCCGCGGCGACCAGCAGCGCGAGCGTGGCGACTTCGCCGCAGGCCTGCGACTGAATCGGGTCGAGCACCGACCGCGGGACGCTCGGCAGCGCGGCAATGTGGAACACCATGTCGATGCCTTCCACCGCCCGTTCCGCAACGGATGGATCGGAAAGCGATCCCTCCACGATTTCAAAATCGCGGCCAAGCATTTCGAGAACGGCGATGTTGCGTCGAAATCCCGTGAGGAAATTGTCGACGATGCGGACCCGATGCCCGCGGCGAAGGAGTTCCGCCGCGATGTGGCTTCCGATGAAGCCGGCGGCTCCGGTCACCAGACAAAACATGTTGAGAGGCTCACTTTCCGCCAAGTTGGGTCAGCAGTTCACGGACGGCCGTATCGAGCTGACTGTCGTGTCCGGTGGCGCTTTCGCCGATGGGGCGTGAAACGGGTACATCCACCGGACGGGGATTGAGTTCCATGTCGCGTCCGTCGGCGCCGGTTATCAGTTGGCGCGGCAACCGGAGGGTCGTCCCGTCGAACAGCGTCGTGTTCCAGGTGAAGATAATCCATCCGGCGGTCGGTTCGCCGACCACTTTGCCGAGTTTCAGCGTTCGGTACCCCTCGGTGAAATCCTCGGCGTCCGACAGTGAATGCTGGTTGGTGACGAGGATCGTCGGACGTTCGAGGGCGCGCTGTCCGAGGTTCGACCGGGCGGGCACGGGCCAGCCGTTGCGCTCGCGCATGGTCAGATAGCCGCGCCGCGCGAAGACGTCGATGGCGTAAACGTTCACGAAACCACCATTGTTGTTGCGGATATCGACCACCACGCCGTCCTTCGCCTGATTCTCCGTGTCGAGATCGACGTAGAGCTGGGCGAGCGAGTTTGACGACATGTCGGGCATGTGGACGTAACCCAGCCGGCCATTGCTGACCTTCGCGACGTAGGCCCGGTTGGCCTCGACCCACTGACGGTAGACAAGCCCCTTTTCCGTGCCCAGCGAGACCGGCTTCACAATGATCTTCCGGGGATTTGCGCCGCCCTGGGCCGTGAAACCGAGTTCGACGCGGCGACCGACCCTGCCTTCGAGCAGTTCGTCGAGATTCGCGCGGGCGTCGAGTTTCACCCCGTCAATCGTGGTTAGAAGGTCGCCGGGGGCGACCGTGCCCGCAATGGCGACCGGACTGAGCGGAATGATCTCGGAAATTCGAAATGCGCCGGTGGATTCCTGCTCGGCCCGGTCAAAGCGCAGGCCGAGACGACCGACCGGCGCGACCGGGGCGGCGGGATTCGGCGGGCCGGTCACGCCGAGATGCGAGGCGTTGAGTTCCCCGACCATGAGCGACAGCAGCCGCCGCACTTCGTCGGTGGTGCGCGCGCCCGCGACCAGCGGTTCATAGGTGTCATGAACCGCCTTCCAGTTCGCGCCGTGGAAGTTCTCGTCGTAGAAGTGGTCGCGCAGATAGCGCCAGACCTGTCCGAACAGTTCCATCTTCGATTCCGCGAAGGTCACGTTTATCTCGATGGTGACGGCAATCGGGCGCGGTTCGCGCTTGTCGAGACTGATCGTGAAGACGCGCCCGTTTTCGAGGTAGTACACGTCCTTGCCGTCGGGTGAAAACTGCGCGTCGGCCTTGATGCCGGCGGTCGCCGTCAGTTGCCGGGCGGTCTGTTCGGTGGCAAGTTCATCGAGCGGGAAGGTGTAGAGATTGAACTGACCTTCAGCGCTGCCGCTGATGAGAACGGTCTTGCCGTCCGGGCTGATGGATTGCCCCGCGCCCACATCCACGCCGGGCGTGAGCAGGCTCAGGCGGCGGCGGATGTCGTCGAACACGATTTCGACCGAAGGGCCGCCTTCCTTTTTCTCGGGTTTGGCATCGGCGGACGGCGCGGCGGCGCTCCCGGCGGAGGGCTTGAAGAGATCGCGAAACTGGTCTTCGCGGAATTTCGGCGTCCTCGGTTTGAGGTCGATACGCGAAAGCTGGCCGCCTTCGGTGCGCTGGGCCGAATCGAACAAAATGAAGGCTCCGTCGGGACTCCACGACACCGCTCCGGCGTATGAATTGGCGAGAAAACTCACCGGTCGGGCCGGGCCGCCCGCGGCGGGCACGACGAATACATTGGTGTAGGAACGGGTTTCGGGCGTTCCGCTGAAAAAGGCAATCCACTTGTTGTCGGGCGACCAGGTGAGGGCGCGTTTGCCCAGAATGGGCGGCACATCCACCTGAATCTTGCAGATTTCGCGTTCCTGCCTGGCGACGAGGTCCATCACGACAATCGACCGCCCGGCCCGAAGATAGGCCAGCGATTTGCCGTCGGGCGAAAACTGCGGCTGTGCGTCGTTTCCTGCCCCGTCGGTCAGGCGGGTTTCGCTTCCGGTCGCGAAGTCATAGAGAAAAATCGCGGTTGAACCGCCGCGTTCGGAGCAGTAGGCGAGCCGGTTGCTCTCGGGCGACCAGGTGACGAAGGATTCCGGAGCCGCGCTGGTGGTCACGCGGGTGGCCTCGCCGCCATCCTTGGCCGATGCCGCGAACACTTCGCCGTAGGCAATGACCGCCAGCTTCTTCCCGTCGGGCGAAAGCGCCAGTTCGGACATCCGCGTCGAGACGTTCATCCGTTCGACGAGCGGCCCGGCGGGCGTTCCGCGCAACGTAATCGGGACTTCCGCCGCCTGTCCGTTTTCCACGTTGACCGACCAGATTTTGAAATCGCGTTCAAATACGATCTGCTTTCCGTCATTGGAAATCGTCGGCCAGAGAACGCGCCCATCGGTGAACTTCGTCAGTTGCGCGGCCTTGCCGTTCAGCGGGTGCGACCACAGGTTCTGTGCGCCGCTTTCGTCCGAGACGTAGAAAACCCGCGCCCCGTCGGCGCTCCACATCGGCCAGACCCGTTTCGCGCCGCCGCCCGCGAGCACGGCATAGCTCGGGCTCGCGCCTTCCTTGCGAATCCAGATTTCGCTCTCGTCGATGTGGCTGTGACCCTTGCGCCACCACTGGCTGCCGGCAATGCCGCGTGCGTTGAACGCGAGCGTTTGCCCATCGGGCGCGGGCGCGGCGGCGAATTCGTTGGTGTAGCGGTCGGCGCAGACGGCCATCGGAGTACCGCCTTCCGGGTGAACGCGCAAGATATCGTTCATTCCCGAAATGTCGCGGCTGGCGGACGAGAAATAGAGCCAGCGTCCATCGCGCGACCAGCCGTCGAGTTGCTCCGCGGCGTCGTCATGGGTGACGCGGGTCAGGTCATTCGTTTCAAGGTTCAAAACGTAGATGTCGCCCCCGCCGGTCCGCGTCGAGATAAAGGCCAGCCGCTTGCCGTCGGGCGAATACATCGGTCGTCCTTCGGTCGCCGGATGCGAGATCACCAGGTGCGCCGTGCCTCCGCCTGCCGGAACGGTCCAGATATCGCCGCCCGAAACGAAGGCCAGTTCCCGCCGGTCCGGCGAGAGGTTCGGTTCCGTCAGATATGGAACGGCCTTGATCGGTGTGACCGGCGCGGCGGTGGCACCCTGCGTACCCCAGAAGTGAATGGGCAGCCCGACTGCCAGTCCGAGCGCCAGAACCGTTTTCGAAAATCGCGGCATGAAGGAAGAGTCTCCGGAGGAAGAATGAAAGAGTAGGGATCAGGAATCAGGGGTCAGGGACCAGGAAAGAAAAATACAGCAACTTGAACTTTTGGCTTGCAGGTCCTCCGAGAAAAGCGACCCTGATCCCTGATCCCTGATCCCTGATCCCTGCTTACGCCTTGACCACTTTGCCCCGCTTGATGTCGTCCGGGACGCCGAGGCAGGCATTGCGGGTATCGATGACGAGGGCACTGTGTTTCACGACGAATTCAAAGTCGATGACGTCGTGCGCCGTGCAGATGACGACCGCGTCGGTGGCGTGAAGTGTAGCCTCGGTGAGCGCCACCGATTCGATGCCTTCGTACTCGGGGTGTTCGCGCATGACCGGAGCTGCAAGGATGAACGGGTCGTGATAGGTCACGTTCGCGCCGCGCGCGCGCAGCAGGTCCCAGATGGCGAAGCTCGGCGATTCGCGCGCGTCATCCACGTTTTTCTTGTAGGCCAGTCCGAGTAGCAGCACCTTGGCGTCCCGGAGTGGTTTCCCGGCATCCGAAAGCGATTCCATCAGCCGCGAGACCACGTATTTCGGCATGGCCGTATTCACTTCGCCCGCGAGTTCGATGAACTTGGTCTGGATGCCGTATTCGCGCGCCTTCCACGTCAGATAGAAGGGGTCGATCGGAATGCAGTGACCACCAAGTCCAGGTCCCGGCTCGAATTTCATGAACCCAAACGGCTTGGTCTTGGCCGCATCGAGCACTTCCCAGATGTCGATGCCCATCGCGTCGAAGACGATCTTGAGTTCGTTGACCATCGCGATGTTGACGCTGCGGAAGATGTTTTCCACGAGCTTGGTCGCTTCGGCCACGCCCGGCGACGAAACCGGGACGAGCGATTTCACGGCGTAGCCGTAGAGTTTCAGTCCGGCTTCCAGACAGTAGGGCGTTAGTCCGCCGATGACTTTCGGGATGTCGCGGGTGCCGAAGTCGGGATTGCCCGGATCTTCACGTTCCGGCGAAAAAACGACGTGAAAATCGCCGCCCGCCGTGAGTCCCGACCGCTTTTCAAGAATCGGAACCAGGTCCTGAACGGTCGTGCCGGGATAGGTCGTGGATTCGAGGCTGACCAGTTGCCCCGGCTTCAGGTAAGGCGCGATGGCCTCGCCGGTTTTGACGATGAACGAGATGTCGGGTTCGCGGTGGGCCGTGAGCGGCGTCGGAACGCAGATGAGCACCGCGTCCACTTCGGCGACGCGGGCGAAATCGGTGGTGGCCGTCAGTCGTTTCGAAGCGATGCTTTCCGCGATGGCTTCGGAGCGAATGGTCTTGATGTAGGACTTGCCTGCGTTGATGGAAGTGGTTTTCCGCGCGTCGATGTCAAAGCCGATGACCGAGCATCCGGCGCGGGCGAACTGGAGTGCCATCGGCAGTCCAACGTATCCGAGGCCGACGATGCCGACCGTCGGTGATTCCTTTTCGAAACCTGTCCAAGCCATTGTGAGTGAATTCCTTTAGGGCGCGCTGGCCGCATCCGGAATGCGGTCGAGTAGTTCGCGAAAATGTCGAGTTTCCTCGGAAGAAGCCTCTTCCGTCGGAAGAATGGTAAAGGCGGGACCGTCTTCCCGGTCCGCACCGAAGAATTGAATGGTGTTGATTTCACCGGTCCCCACTTCAACGTCGCGGGTTCGACGGAAGGTGATGGCGGATGCCAGCAAATCCTCGCGGACGTGCAGATTGAAGCCGGGATCGAGAATGTTGGCCCACGTCTCCATCGGTTTGACGGTGTGGATGCATCCCGAAAGACGCTGCGAAACATAGGGATTGGCAACGGTCAGATGAATCGGAATGCCCGCTTCCGCGATGGATGACAGAAACTCGCAGAGCGGCGGGAGTTGAATCAGTCGGGATTCATCTCTGGTCACATCCGAGAGATTGTCCCAGTTCCAGTATTCTTTATGTTCGAACCGGCTGCACTGGGCGTCATGGGAGATGTTCGGAAACGATTGATCCTCGTTTCGGAAGTGGTCGATGAGGGCTTCG
>JAAFHI010000935.1 GCA_013298335.1 Actinomycetota bacterium | reverse complement strand
TGGCCGGTGCGGAGGTCATCTTTCTTGCAACGCCGTTTCAGGCGGTCGAGGAAGCTCTGCGGGGCGCGGGCGATCTGACCGGAAAGATACTGGTGGACTGCACCAATCCGGTCGGGCCGGGTCTCACGCACGGCCTCGACAACCGGCAGTCGGGCGGCGAGTTCATTCAGGCGCTCGCGCCGACGGCAAAGGTCGTGAAAGCATTCACGGTCTACGGCTATGAAAACTTCATCGATAGCCGGTATCCGGGTTACGGCGAACTGCTTCCCGCGATGCCCATCGCAGGTAACGACGCCGATGCGAAGGCCGTGATCGCCGCGCTCTGTCGCACTCTCGGCTGGGAACCGGTGGATGTCGGCGGCATCGCGGCGAGCCTGCATCTCGAACATCAGACGCTGCTCTGGATCAAAATGGCCCGTGTTGCCGGGCACGGGGCGGATTTCGTCTGGGCGCGGCTGACGCGGAGTGCCCAGTAGCCAGAAGCCAGCCGTCAGTCGCCAGTCGTTTCTTTACTGACCACTGACGGCTGGCCACTGACGGCTGGCCACTGGCTACTGACCACTGAAACGCGATTACGCGAAAAGTTTTCGACAAGTCGGGCCAAAGCGGATTAGTCTCGCACGCCCCCGCAGGGATTTCGATTCCGAGTTCAGGTTTCTGATTCGAACATCGCCGCTCCGGCGACGTTCGGCGGAAAACTTCACCATCGGGCGCGAATATCTCAGCGTATCGACAGGCGATGACGATCACGATGCGGCTCGGCTTTCCTTCCTTTTTACAGACACAACTGCGCATTTGGCGACGACTCGGTTCGGCGCTGATGATCGCGTGCGCGCTGGTGTGTCTGTGGACCGGCGTTTCAGCCCAGGAAGCCGTCCGCGTCACGCCGGAAATGAACCGCTTGCCGGACCTCGACCTGAGCCGGGTCGCCTGGCGGTATCATCCGGGCGACAATCAGGCCTGGGCCGCGCCCGGCTTCGATGACCGGGCGTGGGCGTTTACGAATGCGACCCAGGGGGTTGCCGTCACTCCTCCCCCTGGCGGATGGACCGGCATCGGCTGGTTTCGCCTGCGGTTTGAGGTCGCGCCGGAAATGATCCATCAGCCGCTCGGCATGTCGGTCGAACAGTGGGGTGCGTCGGAAATCTACCTCGACGGAAAACTCATCCGTCGCACCGGCGTTCCGGCGGGCGATCCAAAACAGGAATCCGCCCTCACGGCCCCGCCAATGCCGTTCGATCTGCACTTCGACCGACCGGGCGAGCATGTCCTCGCCGTCCGGTTTTCCTGCGCGGTCGTCGAGGATCGAACCACGCTGGAAAAGCGCTGGCACGTCCGCGGCCTGCGGCTGGTCGGATTTGAAATTCATCTCGGCCCGCTCGAAAAGACCGTCGCCGCTCACGACAACCGCATCCGGCGACAGACCGGGGAATTCATCGGGCTGGCCTGCCTCTACGCCGCGTTCGCCTTCATTCATCTCCTGATTCATTTCCGCTATCCGCGCGACCGGGCCAACCTCTGGTTCGGGCTGTTCGCGCTCAGTTGCGTACCGAACAAGGCACTGGTCTTTGTGCTCTCCGGTTTCTCCCTGTCGGTTGAAACCGCCATCTGGACGCGGTTCACCATTGCCTGCACGACGGCCTTCCTCATCATCTCTGCATTCCTGTTTCTCTACGACGTGTTTCGCCTGCGTCTGCCGATTCACTTCAAAGTGTTCATCATCGGCTGGCCGGTCTTTCTCATCGGCTCGCTCGCGACGTCGATGTTGAATCTGCTCGCGTCGGTTCTCCTGCTGTACACCGTCGTCGAGGCTTTGCGCATCGTCGGATGGGCGGTCTGGAAGCGGGCGACCGGCGCGGCGATCATCGGCGTCGGCGTGTTGTTCTACGCGATTTCGCCACTTTTTACGTTCATCGAAACGGCGGGCGGGAATTTCGAGGCGCTGGCGCGACTGCTGCTCTCGGTCACCGAATTCGGCGGTCTGCTGTGCTTCTCGACCTACCTCGCGACGACCGTCGTGCGGACCTCGCGCCGCCTCGATTCGCTCAATCAGACACTTGAAGCGAAAGTCGAAAAGCGCACCGAACAGCTCAAACGCAAAACCGAGGAAGTCGAGGACGCCAACCGGCGACTCGTCGACAGCCTCACCTACGCCGAGCGGATTCAGCACGCGATCCTGCCTGATGACGAACGCATCCGCCGCGCCATCGCCGAGTACTTCGTGTTCTACAGGCCGAAAGACATCGTATCGGGCGATTTCTACTGGTTTCAGGAACTGGAAGACGGCTTTCTGCTCGCCGTCGGTGACTGCACCGGCCACGGCGTGCCGGGCGCGCTGATGGCGATGATCGGGGATTCGCTGCTCAGTCAGATC
>JAAFHI010000105.1 GCA_013298335.1 Actinomycetota bacterium | reverse complement strand
GTCTGGACGTACGACCTCAAGAACGGCGCGCTCGAAAAACTGACCGACAACCCCGCGCAGGACAATTTCCCGATGTGGTCGGGCGATAAAATCTACTTTCTGTCGGACCGCGACCAGTTCGCCAACCTCTTCGTCTACGACCTGAAGTCCAAGCAGACGAAGAAGTTGACCGATTTCAAGGAATACGATGTGAAGTTTCCGTCGCTCGGCGTCGGCTCGATTGCCTTCGAAAACGGCGGCTACATCTACCTGTTCGACCTCGCGACGCAGAAGGAACGCAAGCTGACGATCGAGATCAACGACGACCGGCGGCTGACCCGGACGGAATATTTCAACCCCAAGGATTTCGTCAACAACTACGACCTCGCGCCCGACGCCAAGCGGGCGGTGTTCGAGGCACGCGGCGAACTCTTCACCGTGCCGCTCGAAAAGGGAAACACGCGCAACCTCACCAACACGAGCGGCGCGCACGAGAAATTCCCGGCGTGGTCGCCCGACGGCAGGTTCATCGCCTACGTGTCGGACGCGAGCGGCGAGGACGAGCTGTACCTGATCGCGCAGGACGGCAGCGCCCCGGCGGTCCGGCTCACGACCGACGGAAAAATGACCCGTTTCGCGCCGCTCTGGTCGCCCGACAGCAAAAAACTCGTTTTCGCCGACAAGTCGCACACAATCTGGTGGCTCGACGTCGAAAGCAAGAAACTCACCAAGGTCGAACAGACGCCGCACGGCGAAATCACCAACTACAACTGGTCGCCCGACAGCCAGTGGATCGCCTACGGGCGGCCCGAGGAAACCGGCTTCACGACGGTTCAGCTTTACTCGCTCGCGCAGAGCAAGGTGTTTCCCGTCACCGACCTGATGACCGACAGCGACAACCCGGTGTTTGACGGAAACGGCAAGTACCTTTATTTCACCTCGAATCGCGACCTCAACGCGACGGTCGGCAATTTCGAATACAACTACAGCTACCAGAAATCCTCGCGGCTGTTCGTCGTGACGCTCCAGGCCGACGCGCCCTCGCCCTTCGCGCCGGAAAGCGACGAAACGGCGACCGCTCCGGCGGGCGAGAAGAAGCCGGAAGCGAAGCCCGAATTCCGCATCGACACCGATGGTCTCGGCGCGCGCATCGTCGGTCTGACCATGCCTCCCGGCAACTACGGCGGGCTGACGGCGGGCAAGAACAAGGTGTTCTATGTCTCGTTCGGAAACTTCCAGTTGACCGGCAACAGCGGCGAGCGCCCGTCGCTGCGGATGTATGAAATCGACAAGAAGCGCGACAACGAAATCGCGCCGACCAACGGCTACTCGCCGGCGGCGGGCGGCGAAAAGCTGATCGTCCGGCTGGGAACGGTCTACACGGTCATTGACGCCAAACCGCTGCGGCCCGGCGAGGGCACGGCGCTGAGTCTCGACCGGATGCAGATGAAACTCGACCACCGCGCCGAGTGGCGGCAGATGTACAACGAAGCCTGGCGGCTGGAGCGCGACTACTTCTACGCCGCCAACATGCAGGGCGTGGACTGGCCCGCCATCAAGCGGCGCTACGAAGTGATGCTGCCGAACGTCGCGCACCGGTCCGATCTGACCTATCTCATCGGCGAAATGATCGCCGAACTCCACATCGGCCACGCCTACACCGGCGGCGGCGAGGCACCGACGCCGAAACGGGTCGGCTTCGGCCTGCTCGGAGCGGATTTCGAGGTCGCGGGCGGCGGCGTCCGCATCAAAACGATTCTGGAAGGCGAAAACTGGCGGGAAGACCGCCGGTCGCCGCTGACCGAACCGGGCGTGAACGTGAAAGCCGGCGAATACATCGTCGCCATCGACGGCGAACCGGTGACGACGACGACCAATCCCTACGCCCTGCTCGAAAACAAGGCGGGCACGACTGTCACGCTGGCGGTCAACGCCCAGCCGACGGCGGCGGGCGCGCGGCAGGTGAAGGTCCGGACCATCGCGACCGAAACCCAGTTGCGCTATTTCAACTACGTCGAGCGCAACCGGCGCTACGTTGAGCAGAAATCCGGCGGACGCATCGGCTACATCCACATTCCCAACATGGGCGGCGACGGGCTGAACGAGTTCGTGAAGTACTACTACCCGCAGGTCCGCAAGGAAGGGCTGATTCTCGACGACCGCTACAACGGCGGCGGCAACGTCTCGCGGCTTATCCTCGAACGCCTCCGCCGGACGCTCGGCGCGATGGGCGCGCAGCGCGACACCACCCCGACGACCTACCCGGACGCCGTCTTCACCGGCCCGATGGTCTGTCTTTTCAATGAGTTATCGGCTTCCGACGGCGACATTTTCCCGGCCATGTTCCAGCAGTACAAACTCGGGAAAACCATCGGGAAACGCAGTTGGGGCGGCGTCACCGGCATCCGCGGCAACACCCCGCTGCTCGACGGCGGCTACGTCACGCGACCGGAATTCGGCTTCTACAGCGTGAAGGGCGAGTGGATCATCGAGAACCATGGCGTCGATCCCGACATCGAGGTGGACAACCTGCCCTTCGACGAGTTCAACGGCAAGGACGCCCAGCTCGACCGGGCCATCGAGGAAGTCACCACCGACATGAAGACGAAACCGTCGGCACTGCCCAGGCGCCCGGCGGATCCGATTCGCTGAAGGATGAGGGATGAAGGATGAGGGATGAAGGCGGAAATTCCGGCTTCATCCCTTTTTCTTTTGGTGACGGAGCGCTGCGGCATTGTTTTCCCATAGCCTCGCCAAAGCGCTGCGGCTACGGGCTATCCTCTTGAAAAACAATGACTTGAAAGAAATTAGCCCATAGCCGGAGCGCTCGGGCGAGGCTATGGGAAACGAATGCGGGGAATCGCAAACCTACCGGTTCAAAACCCAACGGCGGTCGCCATCAGCTAGTCCGCCGGACGGACGACAGGCCCGCGCCAGCACCGGAAGAACCCGCTCGGGTTCGCATCCATAAATCCCCGATCCCCACGCCGCATTCGCTTCGACGACTGCCCATCCGTGACCGGACAGAAAACCGACATCCACAACGACGGCAGGCGGCAAGGCCACGGATTCGTCGGCCAGAAACCGATCAAGAAAGGCCGTCGCCTCAGCCGGGACCCGTTCGGGACCGTCCCCCGGCGGGATGTCCACAAAAATACCGTCGTCGGAATAGGGTGAAGCAGTTTGAACGGACCGTTCAAACACGAAATTTCGCACTTCGAGTCCCCAGCGGACCGGTTCCGCCGCCAGTATCGGCGTTTCATCCGCCAGTCCGGCGGCGGTGCCGGGAAGTTCGTGCCCTCCGGCGTACACACGGGCGGGAAAACATTTGTCGTCGGCGGGCTTGAAGAAGGTTGGCCCGGTGACGGCTCTCGCTTCGGCCAGCGTCAGAAAGCGAACCCCGCGACCGAGATAGGCGGCGGGAAGCGTCGTCAGCCAGTCAAACGTCGGTTCGATGAGTGCATGACTGATCTGTTCGGAAACGGCAGCGGCAAAAAGCGGTTCGCCATAGACCGCACACGCTACATCACCCCAGCGTTCATCCGCCCGCCAGTTCATCAGCCGTTCGACTCGCCATCCCGCCATGACCGCCGCGCCCGCCAATTGACGGGAATCCTCGGTAAAACGCGGCGAGAGAATCAAAATGGACATTGGGAATTCCCGGCGGAGCGCTCCGGAAACGTCATCCCATAGCCTCGCCAAAGCGCTGTGGCCATGGGCTATCCTCTTGAAAAACAATGACTTAAAAGAAATTAACCCACAGCCGGAGCGCTCGGGCGAGGCTATTGGAAACGAATGCGGGGAATTTACGAACTCGGCGCCCCGCCCCCTTCCGGTTCGGCGAGAAGTTCTTCAATGATCTTTGCGAATTTTTCCTCGCTCCCGGAGCCGAAGCCCGATTCAGAGAAGCGGACTTTCCCGGCGCGGTCCACGATGATGGTGCGCGGAATCCCGCTCACGCCGTAGGCCGACGAGGCTTCACGACCTGAATAGATGGGAAATTCGGCGGCGTTCTGGCGGGCGACGCCGAGCGCGGCGGACTGCGAATCGTCGAGGTTGAGCGAAAGGACCGTCAGTCCCTTTTCGCGGTATTTTTTATCGAGGGCGACAACGTGCGGAAACTCCGCACGACAGGGCCCTCACCAGCTTGCCCAGAAATTCATCAGGACGACCTTCCCGCGCAGGCTCGACAGCCGGGCGGCGGGCGCGTCGGAAGCCAGCGGCTCGGCGCGGAAATCCGTGCTGGCCTTGTCCATCCGGGTGCCGCCCCCGGAATTGAAGAGCCACAGCCCACCGAGCAGTACGGCGAGGCCGGCCACGGCGTAGAGCATGCGCCGGTTGGCGTCTTCCCGAACGCGATCATTCATCATGGCGGTTTTTCCCTTCCTGAAACTGAAGAAATCCAACGGTCTCAGCGGTTGGCCGGTTCGTCAAGCAATTCCTCGACGGCGGCGGCAAAATGGTCCTCAATTCCCTCTTTGTAACCGTGGAATCTGGCTCGCAGCCGCCCGTTCCGGTCAAGGACGTAATTCATCGGCAGCCCGCCCACATTGTGACTCGCCGCCAACTGACGCCCGTCGTATCCCGTGAACGGCAACTGCCTGACGGCGAGAAATCTGGCCGCCAGCGCCGGGTCGGCGTCGGTCGCAAGCGAGACCAGCACGAATCCGCGCGGGCCGTATTTCCTTTGCAGTTCAATCAGATGCGGAAATTCCAACCGGCAGAAAGAGCAGGAGGTCGACCAGATATTGATGAAGACGACTTTCCCGCGCAGGTCGGCGAGGGTGAGCGTCCGCTTCCCGTCGAGCGTCCGCAGGGTAAACGGCGCGAACGGCTCGCTGACCATTTCGCCGCTGACCTCGCGACGCAGGCGCTCGCGTTTGCGGACGGCGGCGGCGGCAGTGACGCGTTGGAGGGCGAGACGCGGTCGGACATTCACCGCGATGGCCTTCAGCCGGGTTTCGGCATCCTTCGCCTCGGGTCCGGCGCAGGCGACCGCGTCGGCGTAGGCCTCGGCGGCAGGCCGGAGATCGCCCGCCTTTTCAAGGACCTGACCATAGAGAAAGCAGTTTTCCGACGTCGCCCGGATGCCGACCGCCTCCCGCAGCGCCTCGCGGGCCGTCTTGAGGTCATTATTCCGCAGGGCCGCATCTCCAAGTACCCAAAGGACTTTCCCTCGCGTCATCTCCCAGAACTCGCGCTGGGGTTTTTCCGTGAAGGTGTCGAATCCCATCGGCGGCGGGACATAGGTGAACGTCCGCGTTCCCGCCTCGGCCCGGCGGGCCAGTTCGAACGCCCGTTCGGGTTCGCGACCGACCTTCAACCGGCGCGCGGCCAGTTCGCTGAACAGCACGGCGTACCGCGCGTCGTACCCGACGAGCGTCTCCGCCACTTTCTCGGCCCGGCTCAGGTCGTCGGCCTTGAGCGCCGCGCCGTACAACCGGACCACATAGTATTCCGCGAACGGATCGCCTTTCGGCAACGCCCGAATGAACCCATCTATCGCCGCCAGAACCTCGGCGGGCGTCCCCGTCTTTCCTGCTTTGTTGAAGGCGACGAGCTGGTCATAGCGCGCACCCGCGAAAAAGTACTGCCGCAAAATGCCGTCCCCCCACGAACTGAACCGGTTTCGCCGGTTTCCCTTCCCGAAATCCGGCTCCAGGCGGCGAACTTCCGCGTAAATCGCTTTGGCGCGGGCTTCATCCTTGAGCGAGTTCCCAATGAAGTTTGCCGTTTGATTCAACAGGTCGGCGTCGGACGGCGCGGCATCCAGCACCGCCCGCACTTCGGCTTCCACGGTTGCGCGGGCGGTGGGCGACTGCTCCAGCCGCGTCTCCCACAGGGCCGTTTGAAGTTCTCCGTCAGCCGGATTCGCCGTCAGCGCCTTTCGCAACACCTCGATGGCTGGGTCGAACTCTTTCAAATCCTTGAGAATCCGGCTGTATTCGAGCGCGACCAACCGGTTGCCCGGGTCGAGTCCGTTGGCCCGGCGGAAGGCGTCGAGCAGGTCATCCGCGCGGCCATCCTGACCGATGAGTACAAGTGCCCGCGCGTACCATGCCCACGCCGAATCCGGCGCGAGTTCAACCGCGCGGCTGGCAAGTCGTTCGAATTCCGGCGGATTGCGCCAGTACCCCTCCTGAACGCCGAGCCGGACCAGCACGATCACGGGCGTCGCGTTGCGCGGTTCGCGCGCGGCCAAAGCCCGCCAGTCTTCCACGATGGGTTCGACCGACGACGTCCGCATCAGCCGGGTCCGCGCCGCGATGACGTGCAGTTCGACGTCATCGGGGTTGGCCGCGAGCCCGCGCGCGACGACGGCGTCGACTGCGTCGTATCGACCGAGATTGAACAGCCGGGCCGCTTCGCGTTCGGGCGAGACCCTGACCTCGGAAACGGCGGCGGACGGCGGCGCGGGGGTCTGGGCGACGACCGGCCCGGCCCCTCCGAAGAACAGAATGAACGCGACGGTCCGGGAAAACCGGAAGTTCCTTTTCATGGCGATGCTCCTTCAAAATCCCTGTCGGGAAGGGTTTACGGGCCGTCGTTCGTTCCGGTCACCGGTTTGGGGACGCACCGGTCCCGCCGAAGACATTCATCCACCGGAGTCTTCGTGAGGATGCTTTTACCTGACAAAAAGGAAACGACGAGCGATATGGTTTAAGCACACGTCGCTCGTCGAAAAAGTTCCGGTTCCTGCGTGTCGCCGCGCCGGAATGGCTTACTTGGCGGGTTCTTCCTTCAGCAGTTCGTCGATGATCGCCTTGAACTGCCCCTCGCCCTTGCGCTGGTCGAAATCGGTCGCGCGGTAGCGGGCTTTCCCCGTTTTGTCGATGAAGAACGTCACCGGAATCGCGCTCACTTCGTAGGGCCCGGCCAGCGTCGCGCCCTGGTAAATCGGAAACGACGCCTTTTCGTTGGCGGCAAACGCCTTGCCGCGCTCCGGCGCTTCCGCAAAGTTCATCGAAAGCAGCACGAAGTCCTTGCCCTTGTAGGCTTTATCGAGCGCAATCAGGTGCGGGAACTCCGCCCGGCACGGCGGACACCAGCTTGCCCAGAAGTTGATCACGACCACCTTCCCGCGCAGGTCCGACAGTTTGACCTTTGAATCGCTGGTGAGGCTCGGGACCTCGAAGTCCGGGGCCATCACGTCGAGTTTCATGATCTGACGCCGTTCGTCCGGCGTACCGGCGGCCTGTCCGCCCGCCCGCGTGGGCGACGAGAGGCTGCCGAACATCAGGACCGAACCGAGGGCGAGCACAATTCCGAACTTCTTCATCGTTTTGAAAACCTTTCACGTACCGTCAGAAAAATCATTCAGGGGCCGTCAGAAAAAATCATTCGGGGGATTTCACCATACCCTATCCCCCATGCCCCATCCCCTATTCCCGCCTACGACTTGCGCGCCGTGATGAAGCGCGCGAGGTCGGCCAGAATTTCGGCCCGCGGCCCAAAGGTTTTGACCAGCGCGACGGCTTCGGCGACGAGGTCGTCGGCCTTCCGGCGCGAGGCTTCGAGACCGAACAGCGCGGGGTAGGTTGCCTTGCCGACGGCGGCGTCCTTGCCGGGCGTCTTGCCGAGCTGTTCGGCGGAAGCGGTCACGTCGAGGATGTCGTCGGCGATCTGGAACGCGAGGCCGATGCACGCGCCGTACCGCTGGAGGGTTTCAATCTGTTCGTCGGTCGCGCCCGCCATCATGCCGCCGCAGACCACCGCGCCGCGAATCAGCGCGCCGGTTTTCGAGCGGTGAATGTAGGCAAGTTGTTCCGCGTCAACGGGTTTGCCCTCGGCTTCGATGTCGGCCACCTGGCCGCCGATCATGCCGTCCACCGTGCCGGAGCCGCGCGCGATTTCAACCATCACCCGGATTTTCCGGTCGATGAGGGCGGGCGGAACGTCCATTTCCGCCAGTACCTGAAAGGCGTGGGTAAGCAGGCCGTCGCCCGCCAGAATCGCCGTCGCCTCGTCGAACTGCTTGTGGCAGGTCGGCATGCCGCGCCGGAGGTCGTCGTTGTCCATCGCGGGCAGGTCATCATGGATGAGCGAATAGGTGTGGATCATCTCGAAGGCGCAGGCGACCGGGTAAAGGTGTTCGGGTTGCCCACCGAGGGCCTCGCCCGCCGCCAGCACGAGCACGGGCCGCAGCCACTTGCCGCCGGCCATCAGGCTGTAGCGCATCGCTTCGTGAATCCG
>JAAFHI010000036.1 GCA_013298335.1 Actinomycetota bacterium | reverse complement strand
CCCCGCCTCGCGGCGACGCAATGACGGTCGGGTACAGGCCGGAGAGCGTATACCTGGGAAGGACTTTCACCTCCCTGTACACGCGCGCTCTCAGGCGCACCATCAGGCGGCGCAGCCGCGTTTGTACCAATCCCATGTGGTCTGATTTAAGCGTCCGGGAAAGCCCCAAAATGTCTTTGACTCCAAGACGCCAAGACTCCCGACTCCTAGACTACTGCCCGCACCATCGCGGATTGTGAATCCGCGCCAAACCTCTTTTGAAAGAGCCGCGCCACGGGAAATCCAAGCACGGCGAGCGGGTGCGCCGGGCGCGAGAAGGCGAGAATCCGGTACCAGACGCTGTCGTCCGCGGCGTCCCAGGAGACTTCGAAGCGTTCCTCGCCGGTTTCGGCGTGGGCGGCGAGCGTGCCGTAGGCAAAGCCGAAGCGTTGTCCGGCGGCGGTTTCCTCGTCGAACGTGTAGACGATGCGGCTGGCGTTCAGCGAGTAAAAGCCGAAGTGCTCCGGAACGATCGCCACCGTCCGGCCCGGCTCGATGGGCGTGTCGTCGCGATGGAGCCGCAGCCACGGGATGTCAAACATTTTCCACGCCCGGACCGCCGCCCGCGCCCGTTGGTAAGTCGCTTCCCCGCTCCCGAGCCGGACGCGGTAGCGGTCGATCAGATAACCGGGCGGAATCGCCGGTTCGTCGGCGGTCGTCCCGATGCCGTGGTAGGAAAACGGCGCGTCGGTCTGCGCGTCGAGAAAACGTTCTATCGCTTCATCGGTCGGTTTTTCGAAAACGAACATGGAAGGCTCCCGGTCAGTTCGTGTGGGGTGGCGGACGCTGGACATTGCGCCGCCGCATCTTCCACTATTGCGGGAAAGTTGTGCTACCCGTGCATTCCGGAAAAACGAGAGTCGGCTTATGTCATTGGATTCAACCGTGATCGCGGCCCTTTCCGCCGCCCTCGAAAACACGCCCGACGACCTGCCGCTGCGGCTGCATCTCGGGAAACTGCTGCTCGACGGCGGCGACGCCCCGGCGGCGCTGGTGCATTTCGCCCACGTTCTGGCGAAGGAGCCGGCCAACCTCGACGCCCTGCGCGGCGCGGCCACGGCGGGCGACGCGACCGGCGACCCGCGCGCCGGGGGCTGGCGGCAGCTTCTCACGGCGCTCGGCGGTGCGCCGACCGTGACCGCGACCTCGAACCAGGACCGTCCGGTGGCCTCGTTTCTGCCGCCACCGCCGCCCGGAAAGGATGGCGACCGGCCCAAACTGCGCGTGGTCGGCACCGACGCGGCCTACGATGATGACGACGCCGAACGCCCGCAGGTCACGCTGGCTGACGTCGGCGGCATGGAAACCGTCAAGAAACGGCTCAACGTCGCCTTTCTCGGACCGATTCGAAATCCCGAAATCCGCAAGGCCTACGGCAAGTCGCTGCGCGGCGGCCTGCTCCTCTACGGTCCGCCGGGATGCGGTAAAACCTTTATCGCCAAGGCATTGGCGGGCGAACTCGGCGCGCGGTTCTTTTCGGTGGGTCTTTCCGACGTGATGGACATGTACATCGGGGAGAGCGAGCGCAAACTCCACGAACTCTTTGAAACCGCCCGGCGCAATTCGCCCTGCGTACTGTTTTTCGACGAAATCGACGCCCTCGGCCACAAGCGCAGCCAGATGCGCAACAACGCGGGCCGCAACACGGTCGTTTCGCTGCTCGCCGAACTCGACGGTCTCGACGGCAACAACGAGGGCGTGTTCGTGCTCGCCGCGACCAATCACCCGTGGGACGTGGACGCCGCCCTGCGCCGTCCCGGTCGCCTCGACCGGATGGTGCTCGTGCTGCCCCCCGACGCGCCCGCGCGCGAGGCGATTCTGCGGATGAACCTCGAAGGCCGCCCGGCGGGCGAGGTGGATACGGCGTGGCTTGCCGGAAAAACGAACGAGTTTTCCGGCGCGGACCTCGCCCACCTCTGCGAGTCGGCGGCGGAGTTCGCGCTTGAGGAATCGCTCGAAACCGGGCAGGTGCGGCAACTTACGACCGAGGATTTCAAGCGGGCGCTGCGCGACGTGCGGCCAAGCGTCCGGGCCTGGTTCGACACGGCGAAGAACTACGCGATGTTTGCCAACGAAGGCGGCATGTACGACGAACTGCTGGGTTACATTAAAACCAGCGGTTACTGACGTTCGGGACCGAAAAAAATGCGTCTCCGTCGCATTTTTTCGAGACACCTGTACCTATCGTTCAGGTAGAGTAACGATGTTTCCTGTTTGCCGTTTTTTTTGCGACGGAAAAGCCCCTCTCCGTTTCACACCCCTTTGGCCAGGATGGAGCGGCCATGCCCCTTTCCCCGGATTTCCAATCGCTTGAATGGGAGTATGGAGTGGTCCTGCGCGACTACCTGACGATGCCGCGCCCGGCGACACCTCGCGATCTGGGGGCCCGGCTGCGGCGCGAGGGACTGCCGCCCTCCGCCCTCTGCCGCCTGCACTACCGCGCACTTGCCCTGGTGAGTGCCGAAACCGGAACGCCGGGGCTGTTTTTCCACCGCGCGGGAGCATTTCTGGTCGAGGCGCTGACGGCCTACGACGCCGCGCCGGTCTCCGCCGCCCCGGACCGGCTTCACGAAGAAACTTTCCGCCAGATCTTCGAAAACAATCCGCTGCCGATGTGGATTTATGAAGAAGAATCGCTCCGTTTCCTGAACGTCAACCGGGCGGCGGTCGAGAAGTACGGTTTCACCCGCGAGGAGTTTCTGGCGCGCACGATTCTCGACGTCCGCCCCGAGTCCGACCGGGCACTGGTGCGGGCGCAGATCGCCAACCGGCACGGCGACCAGCCGGCGCGGGGCGAATGGCGGCACCGGCTGAAGGACGGACGCCTGATTGACGTTGAAATCACCAGTCGCAAGTTCGTCTTCGCCGGTCGCGCGGGCCGCCTCGTCGTTGTCTCGGACATTACCGAGCGCAAGGCGCACGAAGAGCGGCTGCGGCTGCTCGAATCGGCCATCGCCAACGCAAGCGACATCGTGCTGATTACCGAAGCCGGTCGGAACGACCCGCCGGGACCGCGCATCGTCTATGTCAACGACGCCTTCGAACGGATCACCGGCTATTCGCGGACGGAGGCGGTCGGAAAGACGCCGCGCATCCTTCAGGGCCCCGGAACCTCGCCCGAAACCCGCGCCCGCATCCGTCAGGCGCTCCACGACTGGGAACCGGTCACGGTCGAAATCCTCAACTACCGCAAGGACGGCACCGAATTCTGGGCGGAACTGGCAATCCAGCCGATTGCCGACCCGACCGGCTGGGTCACGCACTGGCTGGCGATCCAGCGCGACGTGACGGAGCGGCGGCGGGAACAGGAACGTTTTCGGCAGGCACAGAAAATGGAGGTCGTCGGACAGTTGACGTCCGGCATCGCCCACAACTTCAACAACCTGCTCACCGTCATTCAGGGGAACGCGGAACTGATCGGGCGCGCGACCGGACTGGACGAACCACTCGCCCGGAAAAAGACGTCGATTCTCACGGCGACGCAGCACGGCGCGGAACTCGTCCGGCAACTGATGGTCATCAGCCAGGGCAGCGTGGGCAATTCGTTTCCCCGGGAGGTCAACCCGCTGGTGACCGAAACCGGTCAGATGATCGAACGCATCCTGCCGGCCAACATCGGGTTCTCGCTGAACCTCGCGGATGAACCGCTCTGGAGCGACCTCGACGCCGGGGAATTCTCGCAATCGCTGCTGAATCTGATCGTCAACGCCCGCGACGCCATGCCCGACGGCGGAGAACTGACCATTTCAACCGGCCTCCGCGCCATGACCGAGGCCGACTTCGAACGACCGTCCGTCTTTTTTCTGTCCAGCCACCCGCCCCGGGCCGGAATGTTTGTGTGCGTCACGGTCAGTGACACGGGGATCGGGATGAGCGAGGAAACCCGGCAGCGCATCTTCGAGCCGTTTTTCACCACCAAAGGCAGCGGCAAGGGCACCGGACTGGGCCTCGCCACGTCGCTCGGCTTTGTCTCCGAACGCGGCGGCTGCATCGAGGTCGAGTCCGAACCGGGGCGCGGCACGGTGTTCCGGCTCGGTCTGCCCGCTTCCCGCCCGGCCACCGACCCGCCGGTCGAGCGGACCTTCCACAGCGGCGTCTTTCCGGCCCTGACCGCGCTGGTCGCCGAGGACAATCCCGACGTATGCGGCCTCATCGCCGCCATTCTCGAAGAAAAGGGCTTCACCGTCCTGACGGCGCGGGACGGGGCCGAGGCGATCCACGTCGCGGGCGAGTATCGCGGCCCGATTCAACTGGTCGTGACCGACATGGCGATGCCGAGCCTCTATGGCGATTCGGTCATCCGCCTCCTCGCCCGACTGCGCCCGGAATGCCGGTTTATTCTCACCAGCGGCTCGCTCGTCACCGAGGGCGAGATGAGCGCGCTCTCGCCGCACGCCCGGTTTCTCCAGAAACCGTTCGGCAGAAACGAGCTGATTGACGCCATCCAGAACCTGATGCGCGGCGCGACCGGAGAAACGGCCACCCCGGATACGACCGGGGTTTCTCCCGCTGACGAAAGAACCTGATGAACCATCCGCCACACACCGAAACCGACCATCCCTACGATGAACTGTGCCACCGGGCCCGCCGCCTGGCCGACCTGAAACGCTGGGTCGAAGCCCGGCAACTGATTGAAGAGGCGATTCGGCTCGATCCGGAACAGACCGAAGCCCATGCCCTCAAGGCGGAAGTCCTGTTAACGCACAATACCTCGCCCGGCGACCTCCGCACGGCGCTCGACAGCGCCCGGCGGGTCACCGCCCTCGATCCGGAAGCGGCACAGGGATATGCCCTTCAAAGCTTCTGCCACCGGATGCTCGACGAACCGGCCCGCGCCCTCGAAACCGCCCGCCAGACCCTCGCCCGCGACCCCGATGACCGGCGGGGATTCCACGTGCTGGCCGAAGCGCTGCTGCTCGCGGAGGACCTGAACGGGGCCAAAGAAGCCGCTGAAGAGGTCAGGAAACGGGACCCGCTCGACACGGTCGCCAGCGAGCTTCAGGGACGCATCGCCCTGCATGAAGGCCGCTTCGAGGACGCCGAACGCCTGTACCGGACAGCGCTGGCGCTGGCCCCGGAAGATCCGGGACTGATTACCTACCTCGCGTTTGCCCTCGAGAAGCTGGGACGGCGTCAGGAATCGCTCGAACTGTTCACGCTCGCCCTGAAACAGGACCCGAACGAACAGTTCTTTCAGGAAAACCTGGAGGCGGTATCCGTCGCCTCGGTCTACCGCCATCCGGCCATGATCGGTGTGTATCTTGTCCTGCTCGGGGCGCTCATTCCGCTGTACGCTTCATTCAAAGTGCCGTGGATGTTCCAGCCACACCTCAAAACCATTCGAATCGTGACTTTTCTGGTCGGACTCGCGGCATTCGGCGGCATGCTCGCCCTGCGCCGCTACCTCGCCTCCCGCCTCAACCCGGTCGCCGGGATCGTCTACCGGATGGCGCAGGAACAGATGGATTACGAGCTGCTTTCCGCCTACAAACTCGATCCGGAATGGGTGGCCCTCGGCATCGGCGGTGCGGTGTGCGTGGGCTGGCTCTATTACGCGGTCACGTTTCGGAATGACGTATTGCTCGGCCTGGTCGGCCTCGCCCCGGTCGTACTCGTCCTGCTGGGGGCACTGTGGTTCATCAGGCGGCGCGCGGACAGGAATCAGGCGGAATGACGCAGCACGCACCCGGTCGACGTTTTTCCTACATTAAAACGTTTTCACCGTTCAGCCCGGTCGTCGCCCTGCTTCCGGTTGAAACGTAGGCGCATCCGCGCCTTTCCGGAATGAAACCAACCATTTATTTCCGAAACAATTTTTCAAAAACCATACCGGGGCTGAAGAATCGGGCCCCTCGTCTGAGTCTCGTTCACGAGGCTTGTTTTTGAGTAGCCCTGTCCTTGAGGGCAGGGCAAACGGCGACGGCTGAACAGTTACAAGACGTTTTCACCGTTCACCCGACTTCTTTCATCTATCTTACCGTTTGGGATTCAGGTAAGTTGGGAATGCCTTTTTCCCCTCCAAGTCTCTCGACACCGGACTTGCCCCTTCCTCCCCCAAGTCTCTCAGCAACGGACTTGCCCGCGGACCCACATTTTTTCAAAGATGGGACTCCAATGGATACGTCCGGAACACTCGAACCATTTGAACAGGAATACTCCGCCCGGTTGCGGGATTACCTGACCGGTTTCCCCTCGGAAACACCCCACGACCTCGGGGTTCGGCTCCAGCAGGCGGGCCTGCCGATTCCGGCGCTCTGCCGGCTGCACCACGCCGCACTTGGGCACGTCTTCGACGGGGAGTCTTCAAAACACGACGACGACAACCGGCTCGCCGGCGCGGGAGCGTTTCTCACCGAAGCCTTCGCGGGCTATGGCGCGGGGGCGTTTGGAGCGCCGGAGAGTGACCACGATCTGGACGACAACCGCCTGCGGCTGCTCGAATCCACCATCGCCAACGCCAACGACATCATCGTGATTACGGAAGCCGCCTGGATCGAGCCGGAAGGGCCGCCGATTGTCTACGTCAACGACGCCTTCGAGCGCCTGACCGGCTTTACCCGGGCCGAGGCCCTCGGGCAGCCGATCAGCGAACTGCTGCGCGGACCGGGGACCTCGCCGGAAACCGTGGCCACGATTCGCCGAGCCCTGATGGACGGAAAGCCCTGCGCGGTCGAGATTCTCAACTACCGCAAGAACGGGACGGAATTCTGGGCCGAACTGACGGTTCAGCCGATTGCCGACCAGACGGGACGCCTGACGCACTGGGTGGCGGTCCGGCGCGACATGACCGAGCGCCGCCAGGCGGAGGACCGCCTGCGCCACGTCCAGAAAATGGAAGCCATCGGGCAGTTGACGGCGGGCGTCGCCCACAATTTCAACAATCTCCTGACGGTGATTCAGGGCAACGCCGAACTGCTCGACACCGCCATCGCGCGTCCTGAAAGCCTCGAACGCCGGAAAACGGCGATCCTGACCGCCGTGGCCCGCGGCGCGGAACTCGTCCGGCGGCTGATGGTCGTCAGCCGGGGCAACGCGGGCGAGCCGAGTTCGCAGGACCTGAATCTGCTCGTGAAGGAAACCGGCGTGCTGGTGGAGCGGATTCTGCCCGCCAGGATTCAGTTCGAGATGAAACTCGAAGACGGTCCCCTCATGACCGACATCGACCCCAGCATCTGTTCCCAGGTTCTTCTCAACCTCATCGTCAACGCCCGCGACGCCATGCCCGACGGCGGCCTGCTGACGATGTCAACCGGTCGCCGCATGGTGCTGGAAGCCGATTTCAAGGACCCGAAAGTCGTCGTTCTGGACCACCGCGCATTCATTCCCGGCGAATTCGCCTTCATTTCGGTCGCCGACGCGGGAATCGGCATGAGCGCCGAAATCCGGCGGCGCATCTTCGAGCCGTTCTTCACGACCAAACCGGAGGGCCAGGGGACCGGGCTCGGGCTCGCGACGACGCTCGGGTTCGTCTCCGAACGCGGCGGTTTCGTCGAAGTCGAGTCCGAACCCGGACGGGGCACCGTTTTTCGCATCTTCCTGCCGATTTCGAACGGGGACTCCATCGCCACGCCGGGCGGCGGACGCAACCGCGGTGACATTCCGACGAAAACCGCCCTCGTCGCCGAGGACGAAACCGAAGTGCGCCGCCTCATCGCGGCCATGCTCGAAGACAAGGGCTTCACCGTGCTGACGGCGAAGGACGGGGCCGAGGCCATCCGCATCGCCTCGCAGTACGCCGGGCCGATTCAACTCGTCGTGGCGGACAAGGCCATGCCCCTGATGTACGGCGACGTGGTCATCCGCCTGCTCGCCGAACTGCGCCCCGAATGCCGGTTCATCCTCACCAGCGGATCGCTCGGCGCGCATGAAAGCGTCAAGGACCTGCCCGTCGGCTCGCGGTTTCTTCCCAAACCGTTCGGCAGAAACGACCTGTTCGAAATCCTCGAATCGCTGATGAAGGATCCCGTGACCTGAAAAAGCGGCGCCCGGTCGAACCCGAACCTCCCCGGTTCGATTCCCGGAACTTTGAAGAAACGTTCATCGTACGCGCGCGCGATCCTTAATATATATGGCCGACCCGCCGTCATCGTTGAACACCGCCCCAAACCGGGACGGGTTCACGGACCGATTCTCAGTTCGGTCGCGAACGTGTATCTTTCGGCGCGTTCAGAGTCCCCCGCTTGAGCGGGGAGAATTTCGGGAATCCCTCGGTTTCTCCGCGTCTTTCTCCGAAAAGACTTCGACAAAACCCGATTTTTCTTTGGCAATTTCGAAGTACCCTCACTTTTCCCCGCTCAAGCGGGGGACTCTGAACGGTTACCCGATTTCAACGACGGACCCGGACCATGGAACACGCCGCGCCGACCGACGATTTCGCGCAGAAGTATCGCCAGCTCTGCCGCCAGGCCGAGCATCTGGCCGAGGTCAAGCGCTGGTACGAGGCGCGCAAGGCCGCCCACGAGGCCATCCGGCTCAATCCGACAAACCACTACGCCTATTGCCTTTACGCCTACCTTTTAAGCAAGTCCGACACCTCGGCGGGTGGACTGCGCGAGGCGCTCGACTACGCCGAAAAGGGCATCCGCTACAGCCCGGAGGACGAATGGGGTTACCGGCTGCGGTCGGTCTGCCTGCGCCAGCTCGGTGATATTCCGGCGGCCATCGACGCAGCGAAGGAGGCGATTCGCTACGACCCCCACGAGCCGAAAACGCACTACGTCCTGGGCTGGGCGCTCATCGAGGCAAAGGCGTTCGACGAGGCCGAGCGGGTCGGGCGGCATCTGGCGGAACTCGCGCCGGAGTGGAGTTCGTCGTTTTATCTGCTCGGCAGTGTCGCGCTCAACCGCCAGCGGAACGCCGAGGCCGAGACGCACTTCCGGCGCGCCCTCGAAATCGAACCCGACGCAGCCTACCTTCTGAACGATCTCGCCGTCGCGGTCGAACGGCAGGGACGCAAGGCCGAGGCGGTCGAACTCTACTCGCTGGCCCTCAAGCTCTCGCCCGACAGCCGGCTCTATCGCGAAAATGTCCGGCAGGGCGTGGCGGGGCAAATCGATAAAAACCCGGCGGTGCTCATTCCGGCGGGCGTGCTCGGTCTCGGCATCGCGTTGGTTCTAATGGCGATCCGGATGGATGCGCTGTCGTTGAAGGTCCGTCTCGGACTGGCCCTCGGGGGCGTCGTCGTCACGGCGGCGGGCGGTTTTTTCCTTGGGGAAAAGATGAAACGCCTGAAAGCCGGACTCAATCCGGTGGCGGCGGCGGTCTATGCGGAAGCACAGAAAAAGGAGCAGCAGCAGACGCTCGCCCAGACGGGGTACGTCGCCACCCGACTCGGCCTGATCCTGGGCGCGATTCTGACTGGCGGCATCTGGATCGGGCTCACCGGAAAGCTGCTCGGCGCCTGGGCGCTGATTGGCGTCATCCTCATTTTCGTCGCGGGGGTGTATCTTTGGAGACGGCTTCCCACGGCGGAGTAAAAATGGACAATGGACAATTGACAGTGGACAATTGACAATTCATTCCATTCATTCGGTTTATCGCGTATCCGGAACTTCGGACGCCTTTTGGAGATTTTGGGATTTCCGAAAATTCTCAATTCTCAATTCTCAATTCTGAATTTTCCCGTCATGCCCATCGTCAATCCCTATCTGAACCGCGTCGCCATCCGCGACTGCACGCAATTCTTCGGACGCCGCAAGGAAGTGGCGCGGATTTTTTCGCGCATCGGGGCGTCGCGTCCGCAGTCGATTTCCGTGGTCGGCGACCGGCGGATCGGCAAGTCGTCGCTGCTCAACTACATTCTGACGGCTGAAATCCAGCGCCAGCACCTCGCGCGTCCGGAGGAATACGTCTTTGTTTTCTTTGACTTGCAGCAGCGGCGCAATCTCTCGCTGAACGGATTTCTGGAAGAGTGGCTGACGGAGATCCGCCGGGTGGTGGGCGAGGGCGCGCCCGCAGCGCAGGGGAGCTTCGACGGCGTCCGGGCGATTCTCGAATTTCTGCGGGGGGCGCACCGGAAGCTGATCGCCATTTTCGACGAGTTTGACATCATCACGTCGAACCGGGCGTTTTCGGCGGACTTTTTCGCCTTCCTGCGGTCGCTCGCGAACAATTATGAAGTGGCCTACATCACGTCGTCGGGGCGCGACCTCCAGGAACTCTGCCACACCGACCAGATCGCCGATTCGCCGTTTTTCAACATTTTCACCAACGTCTATCTGCGGCAGTTCACCAACGACGAAGTACGGGAACTGATTATCCGTCCGTCGGCGCTGGCCGGGATTCCGCTCGAAGCCTACGTTGACGAAATCCGCCGGTTCGGCGGGAATTTCCCGTTCTACATCCAGATCGCCTGCTCGAACTACTTCGAACAGTTGCAGGACGGCGCGCTCGACCGGGCGGCTATCGAGGCGCTGTTCGACGACGAGGTCCGCGGGCATTTCCGCTATCTCTGGGAGCATTTTTCGGAAGTCGAGCACGCCGTCTGCCGGGCGGTGGCCGACGGGCAGCAGCCCGCGAAGGAACAGACCCACGTCCTTGAGGACTTGAAGCGCGCGGGCTACGTCATCGAGGAAAACGGGATGAACCGGCTGTTTTCGCACCGGTTTCTGGCGGTCGCGACCCGTCCGACGCGGAGCACGACGACGACCGATGAATATCTCGTGGCGGAAATACCGGTCGAGGAGATTGAAATCCCGGCCACCGATCCGGCGCTCGACCCGATGCGCCTGTCGGGCGACATCACCCGGCGGATGACCCAGGAGAGCATGCGGAAGGTCCCGAAAAAAATCGGGCGGTTCGAGCTTCAGGAACGCATCGGCGGCGGCGGGATGGGCGACGTTTTTCTCGCCCGCGACACCGAACTGGGCCGCAAGGTCGCGATCAAACTCTTGAAGTCGCGCCACGCGGGCGACGATGAAACCCGCCGCCGGTTTCTGCGCGAGGCCCGGACGGCGTCGAGCCTGAATCATCCGAACATCGCCACCGTCTATGAAATCGGCGAAATCGGCGACGTGCCCTACCTCGTGATGGAATATCTCAAGGGCCGGACGATCAGCCAGCGGCTGCGTCAGGAAGGCCGTTTCCCCATCGCCGACATAACCCGGCTCGGCGCGCAGGCGGCGCAGGCGCTCGCGGAAGCACATGCGACCGGGGTTGTTCATCGCGACGTGAAATCGTCGAACCTCATGATCGACAAGCACGGAAACGTGAAAATTCTGGATTTTGGACTGGCGAAGTTCGACGTGTTCGCCCGGCGCAACAACGAATCCGACGAGAGCCTGCCGCCCTACTCCGACATCACCGAGCCGGGGATTCTGGTCGGGACGGTCACCTACATGTCTCCCGAACAGGCCGCCAACGATTCGGCGGCGTCACCGGCGAGCGACATTTTCTCGCTCGGGGTCGTGTTGTATGAAATGACCACCGGGCGACTGCCGTTCGACGGGAAATCCTACTATCAGGTGATTGATTCGATTCTGCATGCGACGCCGTCGCCGGTGCGCGACCTCCGCCCGGACGTACCCGACGCGCTCGTGACCGTCATCGCCCGCGCGCTCGCCAAAAACCCGGCTGACCGCTTCCCGAGCGCCGAGGACATGGCCGCGGCGCTGCGGGAAATCCATTGAAAGCAGTGGTCAGTAGTCAGTAGTCAGTGGTCAGTAGTCAGTGGTCAGTGGTCAGTGGCCAGTGGTCAGTGGCCAGCAGCCAGTATTCAGAAAATCCGATGAGTGCGCGGAGCGCACGGCATACCGTTAGCCTATGGCGTGAGCCATAGGCGACGAACGCGTATCCCGCACGAACGAAAAAACGCCGCCCCCGGCAATCGGGAGCGGCGTTTTTGAACGTTT